>NZ_JBRAGO010000003.1:5488-88814 GCF_052746595.1 Leptodesmis sp. | reverse complement strand
CTCAGAGTAAAAAATATTTCTACTAGTAAAGGTTATCTAAAACTTGAATTAGTAGACAAATAATCTGAAGCGTTGACCTGACGAATTAACTCATCCGTTCAGGAACCGCTATAATGCTGAGCTTTAATATTAAACCTTGTGCAATATTGACTTTGAATATTCCTGAATATTCAGATCTAATATTCAGATCTGCATGAAAGAATCTGGAAACTAGGAGAACGAGGTAGAGTTTCCAGTTAACTTGACAGTGCGAAGTTCTTCTCCTGAGGGAAAGTGGTAGCAAAAAGGACATTCCAGTCCCAAAGTGGGCGGAATGTCAGAAGCTGGCTGAAATAGACACAACCTATGTTTAACAGAATGTTAGCGTGCTTAATGCTGTACTCAGCGACTTTCCCTGTCAATACCAAGTTTTGGAGTTCCCGTCGTTCTTCCAGTTCGGGAGGGTGCCATTAAGAGCGTAGGCCCGAATAACTAGCAACTCGGGTTACTTAATTTCTAACCAGCCATTTTTGAGCATTCAGGCGTTGTAGTGTCCAGAAGACTAGCAGGTTTAAATCTGACTTACGTTCATCAATGCGGAAAGATTCGAGGGTGCTGGGTTTGCTGCCGCTTTCAGAGTAGGAAAACCCTTTTGCGCCGTTAATGTTTTCATCAAAGAAGTAGAGATTAAACTCGCGGGTCTGCTTGTACCCACTGCTCCAACGTCCAATTACCTGCCAGCATTCTGGCATCTGGCTGAAGCCCACCACATTTACGTTGCGTTTTTCAAAAGACAGGTCAACGGATGGGATGCCCTGCTCCTCGATTCCCTTTTTCAGGGCAGGTAAAAAGTCCTGCTGGATGAAGTCAGCAAAAGGTTTATCTTCTAGCGCAGGCGGCTTGTCTTTCTTGGGTTTGGCTGCTGGTTTAGCGTCTTTGTCGGCAGCGGGAGTAGCTTCTTTAGCGGGAGTTTCTTCTGACATACCTGAGATCAATCCTTATGGGTGGCACAGCAGTAATGTCTCTGGCTAAACAATGAGCCGGATCTGCTTTTGTTTGATTGTACTGGAATAGAAGCAGGCAGAAGTATAGAGGATTTTGTCAGCAACCATTGGGGATTTTGGGTGGAGGGTGGAAGAGTGGGAGGGTGGAAGAGTGTGAAGGTGGGGAGGTAATAATGGAGGGGTAGGGATTGCAAGGCAGGATGGTTGGTGGCTCCAGTGACTGCATCTCCGATCGCGCTCAATGTAATAACTCAAGGGCAGGGATTTCCGATTCTCTGTCTGCATGGTCATCCTGGTTCTGGGCAGAGCCTTGCTGTCTTTACCCGGCATTTATCGCAACGGTTTCAGACGATCGCGCCGGATCTGCGGGGGTATGGCGGTAGTCACACGACGGCAGAGTTTGAGATGCTTGATCATCTGGTGGATCTGAGGGCGCTGCTGGATCAACGGCAGATTCAGCGATGTCTGATTTTGGGGTGGTCGCTGGGGGGGATTTTGGCGATCGAGATGGCGTTGCGATTCCCCGAACGAGTCAGCGGTCTAATCCTGGTGGCCACGTCTGCCCGTCCCTGGGGGAACCATCCGCCGATTAGCTGGCAGGATAATTTCTACACTGGCTTAGCTTCAGTGATCAATCGCCTCAGTCCTGGCTGGCAGTGGAATATTGATCAGTTTGGCAAACGCTCGCTTTACCGCTATCTGGTGCAACAACATACGCCAGAAACGTATCAGTATTTAGCGGAAGCGGCTATGCCTGCTTACTTACAAACTTCACGCTTGGCGACTCGTGCCCTGTTTAGAGCGATTCGGCAAGGGTACAATCGTCTACCTGATCTGGGAAAAATCCAATGTCCTTGTCTGGTATTGGCGGGAGAATGCGATCGTCACATTACTGCCCCCTCCAGTCAGGAAACGGCTGCCTTGCTCCCCAATGCCGAATGGCACTGCTACCCGAATACGGCCCATCTTTTCCCCTGGGAAATTCCCCAAACCGTTCTCTCAAATATTGATGACTGGTTACAGCGCTATCCCCAAAGGGAAAGTTTTTAAGTTGTGAGCTTTTGTTTCCCGATCAGAGAAACTACGGTTCTGGGCTTGGACAAGGTTTAAAACTCACAACTTGGGTTTATGAAGTCTCTATAAAGTTAACTGTGAATCTGCGGTGGATTGAGCAAGAGTCTGTGAATTAACTGACTGTGAGGGGATAGCCGTTACAAAATAATTAAAACCTGAAATTATCCCCACAACAGAGTTAACTGTCTCCAGGCAACGATGGATTTCCTGAATAATACTATGAATGAGTCAACTGTTTCCGTATTGCTCGATGACTTAAAGAATGCCGATGAGGTTGTTCGTGATTGTGCCACTCGCGAATTATGGCGGATGTGGTTTGAGTAAAAAGGGTTGGTGGGGTTAGAAACTCTCCGGCGAGCGTAAATCTTATTAGAGCTACGAGACTTTAACAAGGCTGAAGGCATCTTAAATACCTTGCTGGTGAAACATCCCGACTTTGCCGAAGCCTGGAACCGACGGGCCGTTCTGCATTACATTCAGGGCCGTTATCTGGGGCGATCGCCGATTGTGAAGCGGTGATCCGGCTGAATTCCATTCATTTTGGCGCTTTACACGGTTTAGGACTGTGCCACATGGCCTTGGGTAATTACAAGGCAGCGATTCAAGCCTTTCAACAGGCCTTAGCGGTGCAGCCCTATTCCCTGGAGAATCAGCGGTTGATCCTGGAATGTACGTTTTCTCTGAGCTAAACAAAGGCCAGCGAAAGAGCAGTCGTTTTCCGATTCAGAGAAACTTCAATTCTGGATCTGAACAAGGCTTAACTCCAATTTAAAACACCTTATAGTTTAAAACATCCTATAGGATGTTTTGAAGGCTTGTCTCTTGGTCATCCTGGCAACTGAAGTTGCAGCTATACGGAGCAAACCTGTCGACGCAGGTTACTGAAAGCTTTAATTGTATTGAGTCTGTGTCGGCAGACTGGGTGAGTGTGGCGGCGGTTTTAACCGCTGGATACTGTTCAAATTCCCTCTAAAAGCCAGAGTTTTGCAGCAGGGAGCCCAGTATAAGAAAAATAGTGCAAAACTCCGACTTCCGGGTTAAAGGTAATCCTGGGATGGTAAGCTAACGAATGCACCTAACGAACTAGGATAGATACGTAAATGACTGGGTCAACCCAGATTCCTTACCTGTTAAGAGCGGCTCGGGGTGAAATATTGGAGCGCCCGCCTGTGTGGATGATGCGTCAAGCTGGCCGCTACATGAAAGTCTACCGTGACTTGCGCGATCGCTACCCGTCTTTCCGGGATCGCTCAGAAAAGCCAGAACTGGCGATTGAGATCTCTCTGCAACCATTCCGGGCATTTCGACCCGATGGCGTAATTCTATTTTCCGATATTCTTACCCCCCTGCCAGGATTGGGCATTCCCTTCGACATCGTGGAAAGTCGGGGACCCATTATTGATCCGCCTATTCGATCGCTGGAACAAATTCGTCAGTTACGCCCCTTTGATCCAGAAGAATCCCTGCCCTTTATTCGTCAGATTCTGCAAGCTTTGCGGCAGGAAGTCGGGAATCAGGCGACTGTCTTGGGATTTGTCGGTGCTCCCTGGACGCTGGCTGCCTACGCAATCGAGGGCAAAAGTTCCAAAGATTATACCGTCATCAAAAGCATGGCGTTCAATGAGCCAGCCATGTTGCACGAGTTCCTGGGTAAGCTGGCTGATGCGATCGCCACTTATGTTCGCTATCAGATTGATTCTGGTGCTCAGGTAGTGCAAATGTTTGACTCTTGGGCGGGGCAACTCAGTCCCCAAGACTACGACACCTTCGCCCTGCCTTACCAGCAACGAATTGTGCAACAGGTGAAGGAAACTCATCCTGATACTCCATTGATTCTGTACATCAGTGGCAGTGCTGGGGTGCTGGAGCGGATGGGCAAGTCCGGTGTGGATATTGTCAGTGTGGACTGGACGGTAGATATGGCCGAAGCCCGTCAACGTCTGGGAGCCAATATTGGAGTACAAGGCAATGTGGATCCCTGTGCACTGTTCGGTTCTAAAGAGTTCATTCGCGATCGCATCCTGGATACGATTCGCAAAGCAGGCAAATCGAAACACATTTTGAATCTGGGACATGGTATTCTGCCAAACACCCCCGAAGAGAATGCAGCCTTTTTCTTTGAGACGGCCAAGCATGTGAATCAATTGATTCTCGCCTAGGATTTGGCATTGATGTCACGGATCAAGGTTAATGTGGTTGGTATAAGATGTCGGACACTGAAGAGGGGAGAAGGCATAAAATCCGATACCTCTTAACTCAGATCCCATCCTATGAATCCAACCTGAAACCCAAAACTTGCTATCCATCCTAAGCTCCCGATGACATCCAAACGGATTTTCGTGACTGGTGCCAGTGGCTGTGTTGGTCACTACATAGTCGAAACCCTCATTCAAGAAACGAATCATGATTTGTTTCTGCTGGTCAGAAACCCAGGCAAGCTGAGAATTGACTACGAAGCTCGTCCAGGTATTACTGTCTTGCAAGGAGATATGCGGGAGATTGAGCAGTTCAGCGATCTCCTGAAGACGATGGATTGCGCAATTTTGGCAGCGACGGCCTGGGGTGGGCCGCAGGAGGTCTTTGATGTCAATGTGGTGAAAACCATTCGCCTGTTGAATCTGTTAGATCCAGAGGTATGTGAACAGGTCTTTTACTTCTCTACAGCCAGCATCCTGGATCGCCAGAATCAACTCTTGAAAGAGGCCGGAGATATCGGCACGGATTATGTGCGCTCTAAATATATTTGTTTTCGCCAACTCAGTAAATTGGCGATCGCGCCCAAGATCGTTACCCTATTCCCCACTTTGCTGCTGGGGGGTGACGCACAAAAGCCGTATTCTCATATTTCGGAAGGCATTGCCAAGGAATCTAAGTGGATTAATCTGCTGCGCTTTTTTAGTATTGATGGTAGTTTCCATTACATTCATGCTAAGGACATTGCCCAATTGATCTGGTATTTTCTGGAGCATCCCCTGCTAGAGGATGAGCCGCATGAACTGGTATTAGGGAACCCGGCGATCACTGCAGACCAGGCAATCGAGGAAGCCTGTGCTTATCTCAATAAGCCGATCTATTTCCGCATTCCCCTGACCCAACGCTTACTCGATCTGATTTTTGCCATTCTGAGAATTAAAGTAGGGGCATGGGACCGGTTTGCTATGAAGTATCGGTATTTTATCCACCAAAATCCCATTACCCCTGCTTCCTTTGGTATGCCGACCTATTGTTCTACCTTTGCGGATGTCTTGAAGCTCAGCGGGGTCATGCCTCGTAAAAAACGGTAATCATTCCCAATAGGAATAAATCTTGAATGATAAATATTTACAGTCCTGACGCGACTCTACGCATGGAGTTTTCTATTTGTCATGCTGCCTTAATCACTCTAAATCTATTCGATTTATAAAAAACTGTAAGAATACGTAACCAAACTTTAGAGCCAATTTTGGAAGGTTGTGGTTTAACGGAATGACATAAGAGTTCTTGCAGAGATCGTGGAATCTAACCGCAACACCACTCAACTCATTACCTTTTTGCAGGAAGAGCTAGACCTTTCTGCTACGTCGATCGCGATTGCCCTCCGCCACAGTGAACAAGATCCCGGCCCGCTACCAATGATTCTGTGGCAGTATGGCCTGGTTTCTCTGGAAGAACTAGAGCGGATTTTTGATTGGCTAGAGACTTAAATGATTATTGGCCAAATTCCAGCCTTGCCTGCTCCACGATTTCAGTAGTTACTGTATCCAGATTTGCTTCCCGTGCCAGGTACTCAATCCGTTGTCGGGCCTGAGTTCTGGCAAAAAAGGGGATATTTTTGAACTTGGCTTTTGCTTCAGGAGTCCATTTCAGGCTATTGGGATCAGGGTCAGTCATGGGGCTTGGTTGGTAATAACAACACCTAAAGCCATGCTATCAGGCGTATGACTTGTTAATGGGCCATTGGATCCAGGGTGGCAGGGAGTGAGAAAAACTCTTGATCACCGATCGCTACGAGGTTCATCGTTCCATTAAAATATGTGAAGCAATCTGAGTAGACTGTAATCCTAGCCTCAGATTGAAAGAGGAAGTAAGATGCGAGTTGCGATCGTTGGTGCAGGCTTAGCGGGATTGGCGGCGGCTGTCGAATTGGCCGATGCCGGACACGAGGTAGAAATCTTTGAAGCGCGATCGTTCGTTGGCGGGAAGGTTGGCAGTTGGGTGGATGCAGACGGCAATCATATTGAGATGGGGCTGCATGTGTTCTTCAACAACTACTACAACCTGTTTGCCTTATTGAAAAAGGTGGGCGCGTTTGAGTATTTACTCCCCAAAGAGCATGTTCATACTTTCGTAAATCGGGGGGGCGAACTGGGCCAGTTAGATTTCCGATTTCTCCTGGGTGCTCCTTTTCATGGTCTGAAAGCTTTTTTCACCACCAGACAACTCACCCTACAAGATAAGCTGCAAAATGCGATCGCCCTCGGCACCAGTCCGATCGTTCCTGGTTTGGTGAACTATGACCTGGCGATGAAGTGGATCCGCGCCCTGGATAACATCAGCTTTGCCGACTGGTTCCGCAGTCATGGTGGTTCTCAAAACAGTCTCAAACGGATGTGGGATCCGATCGCCCTCGCCCTCGGTTTTATCGACACAGAACATATTTCAGCCCGCTGTATGCTCACCATCTTTATGATGTTTGCTGCCAAAACGGAAGCATCCCGCCTGAATATGCTGGCCGGTTCTCCTGCCGAGTATGTGCATCAACCGATTGTCAACTATCTGAAAAAGCGGGGTACCAAAATCCATACCCGTCGTCAAACTCGCCGGATTCTATTTGAACAGCAGAATGGCCAGACTCAAGTAACGGGACTGGCGATCGCCAACGGGGACAGCGAAGATATTGTTACTGCTGATACGTATCTGGCGGCTTGCGATGTGCCTGGGATTCAACGATTGCTGCCTTCCAAGTGGCGCACCTGGCCTGAATTTGACAAGATTTACAAACTGGAAGCTGTTCCTGTCGTCACCGTGCAACTGCGATTTGATGGTTGGGTCACCGAAATGCATGACCCGGACAAGCGCCACCAACTGAATCACGCCACCGGGCTGGATAATTTGCTGTACAGTGCCGATGCCGACTTTTCTTGCTTTGCTGATCTGGCGCTCACCAGCCCCAAAGATTACTATCGGGAAGGTCAAGGTTCCCTGATGCAGGTTGTCCTCACTCCTGGCGATCCTTTCATCAAAATGAGCAACGAGGACATTGCCCAGCACGCCCTGAAACAACTTCACGACCTGTTCCCCTCCTCCCGTGACCTGACGATGACCTGGTACAGTGTCGTCAAGCTGGCCCAATCTCTCTACCGGGAACAACCGGGTATGGATCCCTACCGTCCCTCCCAAAAAACTCCCATTCCCAACTTCTTTCTTGCAGGCAGCTATACCGCTCAGGACTACATCGACAGTATGGAAGGAGCTACCATTTCTGGGATGCAAGCCGCTCAAGCGATTTTGGAACCCACAGGCCATCGGGTTCAGGGGCAGGGATTGTTTAAGTATTAGGGAGTGAATGGTAGATGGCCAATAGTAAACCGTAGGTGATGTTCGGTAACGGGCAATGCCTTCTACACTATTCACTATCCACTATTCACTATTCACTTCTCATGTCCACCTGGCTTGAACACACCGTGCAAATTGAAATTGATGCTCCCATTGATCTGGTGTGGAGCCTCTGGTCGGATCTGGAGCAAATGCCGCGCTGGATGAAGTGGATCGAGTCGGTCAAAATTCAGGAGGATGATCCGAAGCTGTCCCGCTGGAAACTGGCCAGTGGGGGACTGGAGTTTAGCTGGCTTTCCCGGGAAGTCAAAATGATCCCGCATCAAATCTTGCAATGGGAATCGGTGGATGGCTTACCCAATCGGGGGGCGATTCGGTTTTACGATCGCGGTGAAAAAGGCAGCATCGTGAAAATGTCCGTTTTCTATGCCGTACCCGGTTTTTTATTCCAGCTCATGGACAAGCTGTTTTTGGGGCGCATTGTAGAATCGACCCTGGAAGCAGACTTGCAACGGTTTAAGGACTACGCAATGCAGATCAAAGCGGCCAGTTAGTACTGGATTAGAATTCATAGAACCCTTAATGTTGTCGGAATATCATTGATGCCGCTCATCGCCCGGATTTCGGCCAGTGCTTTGCGGAAATTGCCTTCTAGGACATCATGGGTGACAACGACAATTTCGGCAGTTTGACCTCGGACATCAGTTTGCACAAGGGATTCCAGGCTCACCTGATGATCGCCAAAGCAGGTGCCCAGCTTACCAATGACCCCTGGGGTGTCCTGAGTTAAGAAGCGGGCATAGAAGCGGGTCGTGAGGGTTTCCATCGGAGCGATCGCGCAGTAGTGCTGATGGGAACAGGCCAGCAGCGGATCGAGTAAGGGTGCGCCGTCAGTCGCTGCACGACTACCACGTTCTACCTTCAAAATTGCGGCAATGTTGAGAATGTCTGACACAACGGCACTGGCAGTTGGCCCTGCTCCGGCTCCCGGCCCAAAGAACATCACCTGACCGATCGGTTCTCCCTCAATCAGGATGGCATTATAGACATCATTCACGCTGGCGAGTGGGTGGGCTTTGGGTACCAGCGTGGGATGCACCCGTACCTGCAATTGTTCTGGTTCATTTTCAGCCTGGGGATTGCGTTTGGCGATCGCCAGCAGCTTGATCACAAATCCCAGCTTCTCAGCATAGGCAATATCGGCAGCGCTCACCTGGCGAATGCCTTCACAGTAAACTTCCGCTCGATTAATCCGACCTCCAAAGGCCAGCGAAGCCAGAATGGCAATTTTATCTGCGGCATCTAGGCCATCCACATCGGCAGTTGGATCAGCCTCGGCATAGCCCAACCGCTGGGCATCGGCGAGGATGTTGGCAAAATCTCCACCCTCCTGTTGCATGCGGGTGAGGATGTAGTTGGTAGTGCCATTGACGATTCCTGTGACAGCCTGCAGGCGATTAGAACAGAGGGATTGCTTCAGGGGTTCAATTACCGGAATGCCACCGCCAACTGCCGCTTCCAGTAAGACATAGACTCCTGCTTCTGCCGCTGCGGTGAAGATTTCATCGCCAAACCGGGCGATCGCCGCTTTATTGGCTGTCACAACATGCTTCCGGTGGGCAATCGCTTTCAGGATCAGCGATCGCGCAGGTTCCAGCCCCCCAATCACTTCCACCACAATATCCACAGCCGGATCCGTAACGATAGAGTCCAGGTCGGTGGTCAACACATGATTGGGAAGGGTAACAGAGCGGGGTTTGTCGAGCGATCGCACGCCCACACGATAGAGATCCAGTTCCTGCACCAGTGGATGCCGCTGGGCCGGATCGAGCAGAATTTGCGCTGTTCCAGTACCAACGGTTCCCAATCCCAACAAACCAATCTTGAATCCCACAGCTTTGCGTCTTCCTAAATCAGGTCATTTCCTCATTATTCTAAGGGAAGGGGGAATCGGAAACTGGGCGCAGGGATCCCCTCCCTTCTATTCCTTCACTTTCCTGAAAATGCTCACACACTTTGGAAGAAGGTAATATATCCTCTTGAAGCCCGGTGACCCCGATGAGGCCTGGGAAGCTGGCCTTTGTCATTTATGCAACTTCTTGACCGACCCACTCCCAGTGTCATTGTGAACGATGCAACTGCTCAAAAGATTTCTGACGTGAACCAGAAGACCTATGCGCGGTTGAAAATGTCGCTCAGGTTAAATTTACGCCGCCAAATTTTTCTGGCCGTCTGTGATGATCTGGAGTTGCGAAATCATCTAGTTGCCAATTTGCAAGCCGAGTTGGCTCCCCGGTTTATCAGCCTGAATCTGAACTTGAGTGACCCTAACCCAATGGCGCAGGTTACCCAGTGGCTGGCGCAGCGGAGACAGGCAGTGGCATACGACCAACCTGCCCCCGCTATTGGTTTTCAAGTCCTGGGTGTCGAACATCTCACGCGCCAGCCTGCTTCGGTTCAGAGACGATTTCTGACCCATTTGCAGGCGATCGAATGTTATCTTCCTGCTCTGGAATGTACGGTATTACTGTGGCTGCCCCGCCCCTGGCTGCGGAGTGTGCGGCAATCAGCACCTACCTTTTGGAATTGGCATACTGCCCTGTTTGAATTTGAGGGGGATCCAACACCTATTCGCTCCCTCTTTAACCCATCTCCTGCCAGTTCCCCAAAAATTGAGCAGCGGGATAGTAAAACCGCGATCGCGCCGCCTGCTCCCCAAGCTACTCCCACTCGGTTGAATGGTCGTCATATCCAACCTCTGATCGGGCAACCCACCGATCAGGTGCTTATTCCCATCGAGCTAGATGACACCGCTTTTCTGAAGCATGCAGCTGAAGAGAAATCCTCATGGGAGGTTCTGACGCAGGATTCAGACCTGGTGCAGCCAGGTGCTGAGTCTGCCTCCATGCTTGAACCTCCTGACGGCATCTCATCCAACCAGGTTCCAGCACCTCTTCAAGTGCCAGAAGCTGCCAACCTGATTCAGCCAGTTGTCACCACACCTGAACAGCCAGACATGATCCGGTGTGAACAGCCTATTCCGGCTGGCGTTTCCCAATTGCAACGATTGATTCTAGAGGCGATCGCTGAGAACGATTCGGCTACGCATCGCATGGGCTGGCAACAGATACAACAGATCGAGCAACTGCATCAGCAAGGTGCGTCGCAACAAGCGTTAGCCGTAAGCTGCTATGCCCTGGCTAGAGGATACCGAGAAAGCTTGGAACAGGGAGATGTGTCTGCTCATACGCTGGCGATCGCGATTGCCGCCCATCAAGAGACACTGGCCTGGCTGGAAGACCATACCGCTCTGGGCGCGGATGTAGCCAATGATTTAGGCAATTTGTATTGGATGCAATCCCGTAGTGCAGCAGAGGCTGATGTGCAACTGGCTAGCTTGGAGCAAGCCATCCAGGCTTATCATCTGGCTCTGACCAAGAGTGATCCCCAGACCACACCGCAAACTTATGCCATGATCCAGAACAATCTGGGGTCTGCCTACGGAGATTTGGCTCAGTATCGAGAACCAGCGGAGAATTTGCAGAAATCGGTGCTGGCCTATGAGACAGCTTTACGCTACCGTACCTATGAGGATGATCCGGCTCGGTATGCTGCTACCCAAAACAACCTGGGAACCGCCTGCTGGAATCTGGCTCAACATCAACAACCTGTGCCTCGCTTGCAGCAAGCGATCGCAGCCTACCAATCGGCCCTGCAGTTCTACACCCCAGAGCAGGAACCAATGGCCTATGCCATGATTCAAAACAATCTGGGAACGGCCTACTGGAACCTGGCTCAGTACATCAAACCTAGCCAGACTCAGAATAGAACCGATTCCGAGCAGTCTCAAGAACGTTTGCTCCAGTTAGCGATTGTGGCTTACCACAGTGCCCTCACTTACCGCACCTTAGAAGCGGCTCCGGCTGCCTTTGCCGCCACTCAAAATAATTTGGGAACCGCCTATTGGGATTACTCCCATCTTCCTGTTACCTCCTCTGAGCAACGCCAGGAACTGGTGCAGCAGGCGATCGCGGCCTACGAAGCGGCGATTGCAGCCGTGGATCAGCTTTCTGCTCAGAATGGCCATCACCCTTCCCTCACCTTTGATGTCTTTGCGACTTACAACAATTTGGGACTGTCCTACTACCAATTAGCCTGCGATCGCCATACCAACTTCAAACCTGCCCAACGCCAGACTTACCTGGAAATGGCGCTCGATCGCCACCTGCAAGCGCTTCAGGGATGGGAAGCGCAATCAGATTTTCATCAATTGACGTTAGGCTATGTTGTGCAAACGCTGCGTGGCTTTTACAACGAGTGTGGCATCCAGGGACAAACGGTTGGCTTATCAAAAATTCCGGCTCCATTGCTCCCCGAAATCATGGCTAAGCTCTAGAGATTGCAGCGATAGGCAACACTACAACTTCTTTCATGTGGCAATAAAGCTTAATATTTCGTTATAGTTCTTTCAGGGAGTCTTAACAAAACTACGAAAATCCTTCACTCTCCCTTAAGTTCCTATGAAAGACTCTGTTTTTGTTCTACGGCGACTTTCGACAATTCTGGCTGTAGCTGTTCTCACCCTGACCTTTACAGCCGCCTTCACAGGCATTTTATTAGCCTTCTATTACCAGCCCACGGCAGGTGGGGCTTATGATTCCCTAAAAGTAGTGACAACGGATGTTCCCTATGGTTGGTTAGTTCGTACTGTCCACGATCGCGCAGGTAACTGGGTGATTGGAGTAGCCCTGATGCAAATGGTGGTGATGTTCCTGGGGGCACGCTTCCGGCGGAGTTGGTTGACGGCCTGGATCACGGGTATTCTGTTTATCCTCTCGGCGGTCGGGTTGGGATGGACAGCGATGATCCTGGATTGGTCACAGATTGGTTTCTGGCGGCTGCGGATAGAGTTAGGCATTCTGGAATCTATTCCCCTGGTTGGTGCTACAATCCGCGATATTCTCACGGGCGGTGGTGGAATTGGTAGCCTGACTGTGGCCCATATGTACACCTTGCATAGCTATGTGCTGTCTCTGGGAGCCGTGGCTTTGGCGATCGTTCATTTAGGCGGCTTGTTGTTGCAAGAGCGAGAAATTGCTCAAACCATTCCAGCAACTGTTCCTGCTGAGAGCCTGCCCGAAGTTGAAGCTACAGACCAGGAGGGTGCAGACGAAGAGGCTACTGCTGTTGCTTAGGTATTTATTCACAATCCTGAAGTGATCTGGGTGAGACAACACAAAGAAAGAACGTTTTAGCTAGAGAGCTTATGTCTGACTTGAATATGCAAGTTTATCTGCTATGTAGCGTGAAAATCATTAAGGCTATTGGAGGCGATCGGGTTGTGTTTTCTGCTGGCCCCCCTGGAACCCGTAAGATCTTGTGGCAAAAGGTCTGTCAATATGTTCAGAAACCTGGTTGCATTAATCGTATGGATTAGAAGAGGGGCCGTAGTCATTGGCCATCCGTCATTGGTTGCTTGTGTCGTTGCAGTTGCCATAGTGTAAATGACAAAGAACTAAGAAGAAAGGTCACTTGTCATAGCCACTGCCTTCTCCAAAGGATGCATGACAAATGACAAATGACCTCCTACTCCCATCGTTATGAATGACCAATTACCTAATTAAGGAATCGTCACACTGCTGTTGAGCGTCAGATTCAAGTCAGCACTGGAATTGATCACAACGACCTCACCAACAGTCCCTCGATCAATGGCTCCACCCACAGCGGCTCCAGCAGCGGCTCCCGTGATCACCTTTTTCGGGGTAACAGTGCGATCTCCCGTAACGGCTGCAGCTCCTGCACCCAGAGCAGCACCAATGGCGGCATCCCGGATGGCTGAACCGAGGTTACGGCCCTGATTTGCACCGACGGCGGCTCCTACAGTTCCAGCCAGGATCAGGTTTCCGGCATTGTGCAAGCGATCGCCGGAAGTACCACCAATAATCGCTGCAACCCCCGTGCTAAGGGCTGCACCACCCAGAATCTTGGTCAAGCTGGGGTCACGCAGTTTTTTTGTGGTTTGGATTACGGAAGAAGAGGCATTAATCGCATAGGAACGACCGTTGATCACGACAGAACGAGCCACAAACTGGGAGCCTCCTTGAATCGGAACTAATTGCCCCACAACCTGACTACCCGCAGGAATGGCCACAGCACCGGATGAATCCCGTACATCCGCAGCCACTGTTACGGTTAAATCAACGGTTTCGTCAGGGCGAATCACAATGCCCTGAGCCGCTGTATAGCTAACAGGAATGCTAGTGCCAGCTACAATCTGGGCTTTCTGCTCAGCTATGGCTCCACGCCCAGCGATATATTGGGCTGGAATGACAGAAGCCACCTGCCCCGTACTCGCCAACGCCTGACAGAGAAAAGCCGAGACATCCGCCCGACTGGCCAGTTGGTTAGGATTCAAATAACGCACATCAGGATAATTAACCACCATACGTCTTTCAGTCGCTGCTGCAATTCCCGCCTGAGCATAACCAGGAATTGCAGAAGCATCAGCATAAATCCCCAAAACAGTAGCAACAGGCTGAGTGGGAGTATAGTTCAAGCCACTGGTCAGAGAAACCAAAACCTGAGCGCGGGGAATATTCTGACTCGGATTAAATACGCCACCGGGATAGCCAGAGAGAAAGCCTGTTTGAGAGGCAAAAGAAATAGCGCTATAAGCCCAGAACGTAGACGGAACATCCACAAACCGGGCTGCCGCTCGAACACGGGCGGCATTGGGAAAGGCTTTACCTACCATTGCCGCATATTCAGCACGGGTGACGGGATTGTTAGGGCGGAAGGTGCCATCGGGATAACCGCTGATGATGCCACGTTGGGACAATTCAGAAATACAGGGTTGTGCCCAACTTCCCTGAACATCAGAAAAAGAAGACTGTGCTTGACTTGGAGTTGCGATCGCAAAAGGTGCCAGCGAACTTGTAACTAATGATGCGGCAACCAGTAAAGCAGGTGAAGACTTGAGATTAATCACGGACATGGAAGGTTCTCTCAACACAACTAACTGTAATGATGGACAAAGGCTAGGGGGGGTTCCTAACTTCATTTCAGGTTTAATAAAATTAACGTCGTGTAAATAATTCATCAGATGTTCTGATGACCTGGAACTTTATTTTTCTATTCCTCCTGTGTGATTCCGTGCCTGTGCTTGCTCGCCATGAAATGATTCAAATCAGTCTCTGCAACCATGACCGTGCTCGTACCTGGTACTGGTTCAAAAATAATCAAATTTTTCAACGCACTCTAATTCAGGAAAAACGTCTGGCTTAACGCTGCAATCCTGCGTATCTGCAAAATTTCCTCTTGCGTCCCAGGTTTTATATAGTACAAATGTACTTACTCGAGAGTACTACTGTTGTGTCCTAGAACAACAGACAGGAGGCTAGGTATGGAACGGAGGCTGGGTATGCAACATCGTTATCCTCGCAATGTAGGTGTGAAATATATGCTGGCAGGTGGTTCGGTCATTGCTGCTCTGGGATTGTTAATGGATTTTCGGGGGTTAATCCCCAACTTTGGGGCTGCCACTGAACGGTGTCAAGAAATTGTACAGGCCAAATCTGTCCTCTCCCGTGAACAACTTGCCCAGTTGCTGAGCGTGCCTGAAGGATCAAACAGGAACCAACTTCGCCAGATTATGAATGCTCCCTATTGCCGTTTATCCAATCTGGAAGTCAGAGCGGGGGTGACTGCTCAACGGGAAGCGTATCCCCTGGCCTTTGATCCGCAGACCTGGTTTGTTGTGTTGTACGAAGGGGATCAATACATCGGCTATTCGTTTAGCTTTCGACGTTAAACGATCGGGATAGGGAGTGATGAGGTAGTCCATAGCAGACCCTAACACCGGGGCACTTGACTTCAATCCCCCTGGTGCAACTGCCATCGCCTCAGCTTCCAGTGTTTCAGATACTGCCACCTCAGTCATCAACCCTTCTTCATCTGTCCCACTTTCTCCTTCGCCGCGCTCACCTTCCCCTCCACCCTCCTCCACCAAAGACCTCTTTGCCAATGGTTCTGATTCTCTGGTCGCCCGTGTTGTGGGAGCAGCAGAAGGAACTCGGAATCCCGACGGTTCTCCCACCAGTCTGTATGAAGGGCACCGGGATCCAGGCAATGGAGTCTGGAACCGGGGGACCTTCTCCTATCAATTTGGCAATACGGAAAATCTCTCGCCAGAAGAAGCAGATCAGCGGCAGATCGCTAAGATTAAGCGCATTTATGAATCCGTGTTGCGGCCTCGAGCACAGCAGCATGGCCTAGATCCCTTAACCCTGCTTGAAGAACTTAATGGCATTGATTTGATTAATCAGGCTCCTCGGGCGGTCACTGAATCGGGGGGATATATTGAGCGACTGGCGGAGGCGAAGCAGAAGAAGGGGTTATCTGGGGAGGAGGCAATTCTGGAGGCGCGGGTGTGGTCGTTCTGGGATCCGCAACGCAATGGCTGGGATGCTCCTGGATTGAGGGCGTATGATGACCTGGGTAAGGAAGCCAGTATTCGGCACGATCAGAAACGCCGCATGACTATGATTGATCGGGCGCTGGATGTGTATCAACAACAGTATGGGGCGATCGCCCAGACCCCACCTGCACCCCAGCCTCAGCCCCAAAAAATGGTAACTCAACAAACCCAGCCCCAATCTCAAACCCAGCCCCAATCTCAAAAGCGATCTGACCCGGCTCAGGTTGCCGATCTGATTATTTTCAACCACTCATGAATTGTTATCAATATTGCAGGAGCGGTGTATCTGTTATCAAGCTGCTGATTCAATTGATATGATGCATCTGATTCAGAATTAAGTTTCTTGTACTATGCCTGATTGCCTACAGTAACTCAAAGAAGGCATCATCAATTTCATACCCCAACAATTGGGTCATGGATTTCAGTCGAGAGTTGCCTGCAATACCTTGCGTTTTCAACCACTGGCCCAGTACAAATACCTTACTCATGACAAAAATTTCTAAAGCTTCAGGATTGAATTGAATTCCATCTCTGGGATGAAACTGGTGAGGAACCAGCATGGCTGCGTAACGAGCTAGTTCTCCCGCTTTCCAGTCCAGCAGCAAGGGAAGCCAGGGGTACGTGGCATCAAGGCGGACAAACCAGAGGCGAATTTCAGGAATTTCTGAGAGTTCTCTGGGGTCTTCCGGTTCTCTGGGAAAATCAATCTGAAACTGAAGCTGCTGTTCACAGGCAAGCAGATCACCTTTCTGCACCAGGGGATCCAGCACTGATCGGGCAGGAGATAGATCCAGAGTATGAAGTTGGTCAGCGTTGACTGCGATCGCGATCGTCATAGCAGAGTGGCCAGAAGACATTCAATAGAGATTTCCCTTCCCATCTTCTCATTGAACTTTACGGAACAAAAGCCAGCACAGATGCAGGAGAGCCAGAACCGTTTTGTAAAGGCAGGGGAGCAATTACCAGTTGAGTGCCAATTGCAGGCAATTGATCCAGATTGGTCAAACATTCCAGCACAATTCCCTGTTGGGCTAAAACCTGACGGTTTGTAGCAAAAGTCGTATCCAATCCACCATCTACTCCATGCGTATCAATACCAACACCTGCGATTGCCCGTTCTGCTAACAAAAACTGTGTCACTTCAGCACTGAATCTAGGAAAATGAGGAATCCCCTGATCATCCAAATTCAGAAACGTAACGGGATCTGACCACTTAGCCTGCCATCCAGTGTAGAGCAACACTACACATCCGGCAGGAATCTGGCTCTGGTGTTGTTCCCAAACATGAACGTCGCGATCGCGGAGACAATAATCTGGATGTTTTGCAGTCTGCTTCCGGATATCTATGACGACGGCTGGAACCACCAAAGATTCTGGTGTATAGGCATCAATCCCAACCCCATCCACAAAAAACTACTGGGTGCATTCATGTGCGTTGCGCTATGTTCCCCGATCGTCAGCCGTCGCACATAATATCCCTCTCGATCAATAGCAGCCACTGCCTCAAACTCAATCGAGGGATCTCCCTGCCACTGTGGAATAGCAGGATGGATGACATGACTGAGGGAAAGAATCTGGGAATAGGCGAAGGAAGGCATAGGAATCAGTAATTAAGTGATTACTGTTGGTTTTTTCATACCCGTGTAATGGTGAATCTGAGCCAAATCTTCAGCGATGTGAATTAAGTGCTTGAGAGCTACCTGTGGCTCGAGATTATAATTAGCAACCTTAGGTTCATAGCGTTCTAGATAAACTCGCAATGTCGAACCTTGAGTTCCGGTGCCGGAGAGACGGAAAACAATGCGAGAACCATTACTAAATCCAATGCGAATCCCTTGATTACGGATGATGCTGTAATCTACTGGATCGGTATAGCTAAAATCATCGCAATAAGTAACTTGATAATTACCAAGAAATTTTCCATTGAGAGTTTTGATGCTACTATACAAGTTTTCCATCAAAGCGTTGGCGCGATCGCTGTCTATCCCTTCATAATCATGACGAGAATAATAGTTGCGTCCATAGGTATGCCAGTGATGCTGGACAACTTCTTGAACCGATTGCTGACGAACAGCCAGAATATTCAGCCAAAATAATACCGCCCACAGACCATCTTTCTCTCGAATATGATTGGAACCTGTGCCAAAGCTCTCTTCGCCGCACAAGGTAATCCGGCCTGCATCCAGTAAATTGCCGAAAAATTTCCAGCCTGTTGGGGTTTCATAGCAATCAATTCCCATCTGGGCCGCCACCCGATCGCAAGCTTGACTGGTCGGCATGGAACGAGCGATTCCCGCCAGACCACTTCGATAGCCTGGCACCAGATGAGCATTTGCGGCTAGAATTGCCAGACTGTCACTGGGTGTAACAAAAAACCGTCGCCCCAAGATCATGTTGCGATCGCCATCTCCATCAGAAGCGGCTCCAAAATCGGGTGCGTGTTCTCCAAATAAGAGATTGACTAATTCGTGGGCATGCACAAGATTGGGATCGGGATGGCCACCGCCAAAGTCTTCCAGTGGTTCTCCATTGTGAACGGTACCTAGAGGCGCACCTAACCGTTGCTCGAATAAGCGGTGGGCATAGGGGCCAGTCACCGCATGAAGCGAATCCATCACCATGCGAAACCGACCATTAGTGAGTAATTCTCGGATGCGATCGAAATCAAACAACGACTCCATCAATTGAGCATAGTCATTCACCGGATCGATAATTTCTACCGTCATCGTATCCAGTCTGAAAACCCCCAACCGATCCAGATCCAGGTCTTCGATTTGCAAAATCTTGTAAGCAGAAATGGATTTGCTGCGAGCAAAAATAGCTGCCATCACCTGCTCTGGAGCTGGCCCACCGTTCTCAATGTTGTACTTAATGCCGAAGTCAGCCTGGGGACCACCAGGATTATGGCTGGCGGAAAGAATAATTCCTCCCAATGCCGCATACTTACGAATCAGGCAGGATGCTGCCGGAGTGGATAATATTCCACCTCGTCCCACCAGCACTCGCCCAAAGCCAGTCGCTGCCGCCATTTTCAGAATAATCTGAATCGCCTGTCGGTTATAGTAACGCCCATCCCCCCCAACCACTAACGTCTGTCCCTGCTTTTCAGACAGACTATCAAAAATGGCTTGCACAAAATTTTCCAGGTAATGAGGTTGCCGGAAACTAGATACTTTCTTACGCAAGCCAGAGGTTCCCGGTTTTTGATCGGCAAAGGGTCGAGTAGGAATAGTTTGAATAGGCATAGAACTCTTACCTCATACCTGATAGTCTCCTGACTTGCCCCCGGTTTTGCTGAGGAGGTGAATGTCTTCAATACAGATGGATTTTTCCAAAGCTTTGGCCATGTCATAGAGGGTGAGGGCGGCAATCGCAACAGCCGTCAGAGCTTCCATTTCCACTCCTGTTTCAGCTTTGGTTTTGACGGTAGCCTCAATCCGGTATCCCCGCTCATTGGCTTCGGGAAAGATTTGCACTTCTACTTTTTGAATGGGTAAGGGATGGCAGAGGGGAATCAAGCTGGCAGTTTGTTTGGCGGCCATAATTCCGGCCAATCGCGCAGTTCCCAAGACATCCCCTTTCGGGACATTACCAGTAGCGATCGCCGTGAAGGTTGCGGGAGCCATACGAACCCGTCCGACTGCCACAGCCTGCCGTACTGTGGCAGCTTTACCGGAAACGTCCACCATTTGCGCCTGTCCCTGATTATCCAGATGAGTCAGTGGCGGCACGCCTGTTTGAGAATTAGAATCAGAAAAAAGAGGTTGTGTCATTTCCGTCGTGAATCGTTTAAGAATCTGCAACCCCTGTCTTAAAAAAAGAGAATCAGTTGATGAAGGCTGAAAAAGTCTTCTGCTTAGCTACTTTAGCAGGAATATTATGCGGAGCAGGATCTGGACAACACCCCCAATTTGGGCAGATATATCGCTCTATCGTTCTATAGTCATAGAAAGATAGAAAAGCTTCAGCTACTCAGCATTGGAGTATGCTTCAGGAAATTCAAGTTGAGGGTAACCTTGGTTGGCCCTCAACCTGAATTTCCTCAACCTGAATTACTTTAAGTATTTAGCACAGTTTGCACGTCGGTTGCACCGTCTACGCCGAGGGCAGCTTGTTTGGCTTGTTGTAGAACCCCTTCTGCATCTGGATTATACTTCAACACCACTACACTGCCAGTTTGGGCAACCCAAAGACCGACATTATCAGAAATGTTGGCATCGTCCAGTGCTTTAGCGACCCACTTAGCCAGACCGCTCTCATCAAAATTACCATCCAGGCCAACCTTTTCCAGGGGAATGGACTGTTTGGCCGCAGACTCTTGCACAGATACTGGAGGAGCCGCAGCAGCTTTCTCCTCTTCATGTTTTCCAAATAACTTGCCTAAAAAAAACCATAGAGATATCTCCTTCAAAGGATCCAAAAACACTATGGCACTCTTTTAATTGGTAAAAGAGATTATTTAATATCTTTTCCACTTTCTTACTTCCTGTGAATTTCGCCTGATGTCTGCCTGTTGCAGCGATCAGTGCAGAACTCTTGCCTTAATTCACAGGAAAAACAAAGGTTGAGTCTACCCAATCTTGATATCAACCATTAATAATGGAGATGAACAGGATTACGTCTAAAATCAAGACAAAAATTTATGATGTACTCAATTAAGCACTCTTGATGAATAGTAAATTTACTTAGCTTGGTTGTTTTTCATACTACTAAGTTGACCTGATAAAAGCTCGATGGAGGTCTGAGATCATCTCAGCCAACTACTAAAAGCTCTCGACTGTTAGGAAGGATAATAAACTCACCACAAGCTCAGTCCATTACTTTGCATGATAGACTAGTTAAGAAATGGCTGCAACGGCACGCCACACTGATCCGAGCCACTCCCTTATTGCGGTGCTGCCCAAGCCAGGTAAATGTGAAGCACCTGAGCTAGTTCTGGTCATAGAAATGAAGAGTTCAGGCAGCCAGAGGGTTAACAGAAGCTAATACCTTAGTCTCGTCTGTGACGTTCAATGTATTCTCCAGATCAGTGACTGTATCAATAATTTCAAACACCTGATCCAGACGAGTAATTTCAAGAACCAACCTCACCGAAGGCTTAAGACGATGCAGCACTAAACGACTTTGTCGCTTATTAGCCAGGTGTAGCCCGGTAATCAAAGCACTTAGCCCTGCACTATCAATGAAATCAACCTGGGATAGATCTAAAATCCACAGTCCTTGAGGTGACTCTAATTGAGTCAATGTTTGGCTTAAAGCTTTGCCAGTTTCCAGGTCTAACTGGCCGGATAGTTGAATTAAAACAGCTTGATTATCGTGGTAGGCAATCATAAGTTTAAGTAGATAGTGTCAAGTTGATTCGACAAAACCACGCTTGATTCCCAAAATATTAAAGACAACTTCCTAGAAAAAAGTGCATCCTCCGTAACTTTACGGAATCTTTACTCCTTGCGTGTCTATTTGCAGGCTCAGCAATTTATTTGTAAAGAAAAACATCGGTTAGAGAGGCTGTCAATATCAGGGGGCTTCTCTTGTTGAAGCAGATTCAGGGTAGAAAGTGGATAAGTTTGAGAAACTGGCTTTTCTAAATCGTCTTGTATAAAAGTGGCCGGTCTTTATGTCCACTCTTTGGACGATTGACAGGTTTTTGTTTCCACGGCAAGATGGGGAGCAAAGGTGACGTTTTGTAAAGGCATTTTCCATGTCGTTGGATTTTATATCAACAGAGGCAATTGAGGAATTCGCTCAGCACTATGGCTACTGGGCTGTCTTTCTAGGGATTCTGCTAGAAAACATTGGCATCCCAATTCCAGGAGAAACAGTTACTCTAGCTGGGGGATTTTTAGCTGGCAATGACCAATTAAGTTACTGGTTAGTTTTGGGAAATGCAGTATTAGGGGCTACCCTAGGGGGCAATGTGGGCTACTGGGTAGGACGGTATGGAGGATGGCCTTTGCTGCTAGGGATCGGTCGCCTAGTTCGAGTAGAGGAAACCCGGTTAGTCGCTTTACGGGATCAATTCAGTGAAAATGCGACTAAAGCGGTATTTCTTGGTCGCTTTGTGGCCTTACTACGGATCTTTGCCAGTCCGCTCGCTGGAATTGCCCAAATGCCTTACCTCAAGTTCTTGCTCTACAACACGCTGGGTGCCTTAGCCTGGGCTGTTGTCATGGTTAGTTTGTCTTACTTTGCTGGACAATTTATTCCGCTGGATAAGCTCGTTACCTGGGCTAGCCAATTTGCACTGCTAACCTTACTGATTGTACTGGCCTGGTTAATTATTCCTTTTTGGCTAGAATCTCGTAAAGCTAAGCAAGAAGGGATCGTTGCCAATCCTCCGGAAGACAGCGCGGCAGGAAGCTGAAGAGAGTTTGAATTTTGAATTTTGGATGCTCTGTCCATTATTCGCTGGAACTCAGTGAGTACCCAACCTAAAACCCTTCTAAAAAAGTCTGAACCTGACCGTCTGGCTCCAGTACCAGGCGGATTTTTGCGTTTCTTCCATCTTTGATGGGAGAAACAAAGGGATCGCCTATCAAGGGCATCCCGGTACGATCGATATAATCTCCCGATGCTTGTTTTAAGGGCGTAATGCTTTCAATCGTGCCATTCGCATTAATCAGCAGACTGTATTCCAGGGTTTGAGTCAGTCCTTCCACAGGTTTCCAGTGTTGCTTGAAGTAATCTCTGGCTTCAGCGACCTGCGGAATGGTATCAAAGGCTGTCCCTGGCTGAGTGTTGTCACTCGGCTCTTTTAGTAAGGCTCCCCGGCGAGCTTGCTGAACACTGCTTTCAGAGGTATTCCGGGATGCAGAATCTGCCATTGAGGGGGCAGGGGCGATCGCAGTAGACTGAGAAGATTGAGGTTTTCCGGCTGCTGCCCCTGTAATGGGTTCCACTGACTGACTAATGATTGTGGGACGACTAGGAACCGGAACCGGATTAGACGCGATCGTGCCACCAGGCAACTGGCCAGGACTGGGACTGGGAGCAGCGCCCTTGGGTGTTGTGACAGTAGGCGCTCCGGGTTGATTGGGTACCAGCGATCCGGCGGGGGGAGGGGGAGGTAGGCGCTCGGCAGATAATACAGGAGGTGCGGCTTGATCTACCACTGCTGGGGGAAGCTGAGTTGCGATCCTTTGATCGGCACTACTGGCTCCCTCGCTGGAAACAGGTACTTGATTGGATTGCTTGGATGAGCCATCCAGTAATTTAATTGCTGATGTCGATAACCCAACAGCAAGCAGCGCTACAGCAGCAATTTGTGCCCAATTCCGGGGAAACCCAAACTTCTCAGAGCTTTGTAGTGTGGGGAGATCTAAAATGTCTGTTGCATACTCATCTAGCGCATTGGCCAGGTCAAACAATTGCAGCGTGCTCAAGTTTAATGTCGGCCCAGACTCCTCTGTAGCCAAACTCCCCAAAACCAATTCATGACTTAGCAGCCCTTTGGAGTGCAGGTCAATGCCCGTCTCATTAGTTGCCGTGGGGGGGGAGAGGGAGAGGGGGGGAGGAAGGGGATCTACCAGGGTCAAACTGGAGGAATTACTTTCTAGGGGTGGGGGATTGACAATCAGGGCGCTGGCTGGCTGCTCCAATAGATTTTGGACGTAAGTTGTCACGGCTTCACAGAGGGCTTCCAATTGGAAGCGATCGCCCTTTACGGTCACTTTCTTATCTTCTGCTAGCTTGAGATCGTCCAAACTCAGTTGGAAATGCAGATTTTTCACCACAGTCTGACCTGCCCAGCGAGATAAGGGTGAGGTTTCCGCCATGATCGCCAGTGTACAGGTGGGGGGGGTATATCGTCGCAAAACCGAGTGGGATTGAAACATGGACAGAGTTACAGAATTAAGAGTGAAGAGTTTTGAGGTGAGAGTTTTGAGTTTTAAGATCGGCCCCAGGCTGTTCACCATTCAGGCTGATTTTTTATTATTTTTAAACCAGGTTCAGCTAGAGACCGGTCATTTTCTTATCAGAAAAACGACAGTTCTGAACTTGGACAAAGTTTAACTTTTAACTCTTTACTATCCACCGCTCACCTCCGATTTGGTCTGAGTGCGATCGAGCAAAGCTAACCACAAGCGACGGGGGCCGTTGGGTGCGCTGTAAAATAGAAGATCGATCAAGAGTTTCAGAGCTAGGTCAGTTAAGGAAGTTTGAGCAACAGTTTCCCCATCCTCCATCCGTTCCTGGTAGGTATTACTGAAGGCATCTAGATAATCTCCTAGTAAAGAAACTTGATGCGGTTCCCGATTCTCTGCGGCAACTTGCTCCAATAACGCAACAGCCCGACGAATCAGCTCCTGGTGATTTTTTGCCAAATGGCAGCAAATCAAAACTAGGGCGCGAGCTTCTTCGACATCCAGTTTCTTGCGTCCTCCTTGCCCTTTGCGTAAGGGACTAGACTGCCGCAACCGCCAGAGGGCCACGCGATCAGCGACCACATTCTCTAATCCGAGGTCTGCTGCAGCCTGAAGCATGGCTTCTGAGCCAATTCCCGCTAGCGCTTCCAAAGCCAGCAACACCAGATCGAGTTGGGCTTTAATGTTGTCCAACTGCCTGGGATCAGGCGTAGTGGTCAGAGGAAGAGTCGTTTGGGACAGCTGAGAAGGCCGTTTAGCAGTGGATGGCATAGCTTCAGAATAGACAAAAAAGGTAAAGCAGGCAGAGCGGCTACCTGTATTGATACAAGACTCAGCGGTAGACAAGTTGTTTCCTGTTCTTCAGGCAAAATTAGCCAGGTCTTCGGTATCTTCTAATCTAAGTAAGATATAAGCCGACTTCATTTTTAGAATACTTGACTTGCTTCCCCACACCCTGTGCCTGACATAACTACGCCAGCCAGGAAACCAATAAAAAAGCTAGAGTAGCGCTGCCTAAAGGAACCGTCAAGTTATCAATTCCATATTTTGAAAAGGCTTCTAACCCAGTGGCGGCCAGCGCGATCGCGAAAGAAATCACCCAGGTTTGCCAGCTCGCACCCTGCACACTGAACAAGATTAAACTACTAATGGTATAGCTGATCAGAGCCATGGCCAGGGAGCCTTCCCAACTTTTCTTCATCCCCCAAAGGCTGTAGGGATGACGGCCAAACCGCTGACCTATAAGAGCCGCTAATCCATCTCCCCAGGTCATGATTAAGATCCCTAAAACCGCATAATAGGGCTGCTCCATTGGCCAGAACCAGGCAATTAAAACCCCAAAGCTGACGGCATAAAAAAAAGTTCCCAGGCTTTTGCGTCCGACTCCATTAATGCTGGACAAGATCGGCAAATGATAGGACAGGTAGGCGATCGCGCTGAACAGAATAGATGCAGCCACCCCCAACCAAGTCGGAACTTGCAGCCACCACGCTAACAGGATCACATTCCCGACCCCAATGTGAACCACCTTACGGACGACTTCGGGGCTGGCCTGGTGCGATCGCGATAAATACTCGGCGAGAAACCCCACACCTCCCAGCCAGATACCTACTACAGTTAGCTGTACCCAAAGGGAAAAAGGACTTTCAAGCCAAAGGGGTAAAGTCATGTAGAGCTAAATGATTTTTCTAAAACACTGTTTGCATTATTTCACCTTTATATCCGTCCAACAATTAGCGCTGGTCTGGTTTATTTACACTGAAATTAGGAGCATCGATTACTCCTGGCCCCCTCCGCCAGCAAGGTATCTCCTGAAATTGCAGAAGGATTGCTAAATCAGGTCAAAGAAATGTCCTTTGAAGAGCAATTACAAGTGCAACAGGATTTAGTGAATTGCAAGAATGGACTGATTAGCCGTGAGTACGCAGCATTGAGTGACCTAACAAAGCTGTTAGTGGCGATCGCATTGATTTCAAAGCGTTTATCTTAAGAGACTGGGTGCATTTTGCCGAAGCAGATCAAGTATGCCGTGTACCATCAGTTGAACTCCGATCGCCAGTACAAAAAATCCTAATACTCGATTCAAAACGCCCAGGCCATTACGACCCAACCGTTTGACTATTGGTTCTCCTAAAGCCAGCAGAAAGTAGAGAATCAGGGACAGCAATACAATTCCCAACACAACCCCCACCTCTCTGGGCCAACCGCGCGAATGAGCCGCCATCCCAATCACCACGCCGATCGCGCCCGGCCCACTGACTAACGGCATGGCCATGGGTGTAAACGAAATATCCTCCATTGCCATCGCTTCCTGGTGTTCGCGATCGGTGAGCCGCTTCTGTACTACCACCATCTCCCAGGCCGTGTGGCTGACGATCAACCCTCCGGCGATTTGCAGCGCTCCCAACGTAATGCCGAAAAAACTCAAAATGAACTGGCCCAGCACAAAAAAAGCACATAGAATTAAAGCAACATTGATGGCTGTAGAAAGAGCCTGTTTGCGTTGGAATTTGGGCGTGTCACCTTCAGTTAAGGTATAGAAAATTGGGATAGCCCCAATCGGATTAGTAATGGGGAACAGAGTGACCAGAGTTCCAGCAACTTGCGACAGAAGAACTTCCATAACACCTATCTTGCTAGTGATGCATGGGTTTGGAGGACTGGGCATCGGATTCATGCCAACGGAAGCGGTTGAGCATCCAGAACACCGCTCTGCATGATTATAGAGTCAACAAATCAAAATGCTTGCAAAGCTTTGCTAATAACCACCACTCCATAACATGGGCAACCGCATGCTTTCCTCAGAAAATACTTCTGGCGATCGGGTTTCTTCATCCATTGCATTCACCAGCTTGTTGTAGATATCCTCTGCCTGTTGAGGAGAATTGCCGATGCTGGTTAATCCGACCTTGCCGAATTCCGACAGGCAGCCCATCAGATGAAATACAGTGCCTGTTTCGGTACCCGTATCAAAATGCAACTGGTGATGGGCAATGATATCCATCAAATCATTGGGCAGTAACCCGCGATAGTGGTCTTTCTGCAAGTTGTCGGTGGCAATATAGTACTTGGGTCGTCCCTGCTGACTATAAAACAGGCCACTGGATACGTCATAGCGGCCATTGGTAAGGAATTTCAGAGTCATAAAGGGGTGAGTGGTGCCACCCTTACGCAGGTTGATCTCAATCGCCTGCATATCCCATTCTGGTTTATCATCCTGATTGGGTTGATGTACCGCGACAAAATCTACCCCAAATCGTTCAATCGCTCCTTTCTCCGCCAAACAGCGTCCTACCCTCATGCCTAGCTCCTGTAACTGCAGGCGATAGGCTGCATCCGCAGGAAAACGACAGCCCAGATAGATCTGACCACTGGGGCCACCCAGAATCTGGTCATGGGTGGATAGAATTTCGACTTCTCCCAAAGGAGTAATGCGGCCCTGCACACTGGGCGATCGCTTGTCTCCTTCTAGAAAGGCTTCTACGATCGCACCCAGTTCAGGAATGCGACTGCTAAACTTCTCCCAGGTTTCTCCCTTTGACTCAAATTGCAGACAATGGAAATGCTCGCTCACTGCATCCACCCGTGCCTGGTGAGAACCTTTTCCAGGAGCCACTTCTCGAATCGAGCGTAAGTCCAGCAAGGCATTGCCTTCACCCGAAAAGCCTTCATTGAGTTTGACCACCATCCGCCGCAGGTAGGGTTGCCGCTCCCATAATTCTGCCGCCGCTATCGCTAAATCGCTCACACTCCAAACAGACTCACTGCCATCGGGGTGAGGCACTTCGGCTTCGACAAAAATTTGTCGGCTCCCTCCCTTGGTTCCCCAAATCAGCAAATCGGGATCCAATGCATATAGCGGAATTCCCGTTCTGATCGACAACTCCCGTTCAGCATTGGTCGAGTTGTAGCAGATCATAAACGAGCAATTCGGGCGTACTGCCTGCCGAATCCGCTCAATCAGGCGAGGCCGATCAAGAATTTTCTGGCTCAGGGGATTTAAGGACGAATCGTAGGTGGAGAGCAGAAGCAGGCGATCGCGGGCATGGGAAAAGGGAATCCCCGGTAATAGTTGTAGGTAATAATCCACAATGCCTGGGTGCAGCGGTTGGGATGTGATATAAACCAGACGAGTCCGGGGATTACGCAATCGAATCAAGGAGAATAGCAAACGTTCTTCATAATGATGAAAGCCTTCAATTTTCTGAAGCTCTCGCTGGTCTAAACTCAGTGAAGGGATGACCACAATATCCACATCGCTGATATCCAGGGTTTCAACTGATCGCCAGAGATTCCGCAGTTGCTGCTGAAGCTGATGGAATTGCTCCACCGCTTTGGGAGAAAAAGCACAGGGGTTGTCCATAATCACCTGCCACGGCTCGATGAGCCTATTTAAGGAGATTCTACCCTTCCCCCCCAATTCTCAGGCTACAGGACTGTGCGACATCGGTTCAAGTGCGATTCCGGGCAGAGGTAAAGCTAACAAATTTTAATTTTTCATTTGCCTTTTTAATTCCGTGCAGTGGTTAGAGCATCTGCTCTTGATAGATGGATTGCAATAAACTCTCTAACTCGTCCTCCGAACAACACTCTAGTAACGTATGAAACATTTGTAATAACTTGGCAGCACTTTCTCCCAGGGGGGGACTGAGGCCCCAGACATCCTGCACCCAATCTGCCGGATTAGAATCATCAAAAATCAGCCGTTCGAGGAGTTGTTGAGCTTCTGTTCTAGAAATAGCCATAGGCCTAGCGCGATCGTGTATCGTTGCATTCCTCTAGATTTTATTTCACCAGATCATGCTTCCAACGGTCGAGGTCATGCCGAACGGGAAGAAATTGCCTAAGATATGGTTGGATGAAAAAATGATTAATTTTTTGCTCTGCCATTGGAGCCAATTTTGTCTGCTCTAAACCTTGTCCAAGTCCAGAACCATTGTTGTTTCTATAGGGAAATGACCGTTCTCTAGCTGGACTTGGCTCTGTTGTTCAACGTCCCTTATTGGTTATTTAGTTAAACTTCCATGACTGCACCCCCCCTGCCCAGTGTCTCTCCATCCATTCGGTATCCTCAAAAGACGGTATTGCGAGCAGAACGAGCCATGCGGTGTGCTCCTTTCCGCTTGCAACTCTATAAAACAATGGTGTGGCAAAGTGTTCCCTTATTGGCGATCGTCAATCTGGCAGGTGTGCAAAATCAATACACCTGCAAAGTGCTCTCAGAATTTGCAGTGGAAAATGAATTACTTTGGCTGATCCGGGTGGGTGTGCTGCGAAGAGAAGTAGATGGACAGGGGTTAACAGACAGTTTTAGAGTAACTCCCTTGGGTCGCCAAATTATTGACCAATGGCAGCAAGGGCTTGCATCAGAACTTGCCGCCCCTAGTTTGAGCGATCGTTTTTATAATGCCTTGAGCCGCTGGTTGGGAATTACCCTCTAAAAGGGTGACAGGTTAGTCAAAGTCTCTGGGGGTTTTCATGAAAGCCATGATGGTGGTGGGGACAACATCCCATGCAGGTAAATCATTACTCGCAACAGCAATCTGCCGCATTCTCAATCGTAAAGGGTGGCGGGTTGCCCCTTTCAAAGGACAGAACATGGCCCTGAATGCCTATGTTACTGGTAACGGTGGTGAAATTGGCCATGCTCAAGCCGTACAAGCCTGGGCCGCAGGGATTTTGCCAACGGTGGAAATGAACCCAATTCTGCTCAAACCTCAGGGGGATATGACCTCGCTGGTAATTCTCAAAGGGAAACCTGTTGGACGGATCAGCGCCGCAGATTATTATGAGCAGTTTTTTGAACCGGGCTGGCAGGCCATTGTCGAGTCGCTCAATCGCCTGTCAGAGGATTACGACATGCTGGTCTGTGAGGGGGCAGGCAGTCCAGCAGAAGTGAATCTGCAACACCGCGATTTGACTAATATGCGGGTGGCCAAGCATTTGAATGCCCCGACAATGCTGGTTGTAGATATCGATCGCGGGGGAGCCTTTGCCCATGTAGTTGGCACTCTGGAGTTACTGGAGCCAGAGGAACGGGCATTGATTAAAGGGATTGTGATTAACAAGTTCCGGGGACAGCGATCGCTGTTACAGTCCGGCATTGAGTGGCTAGAAGCCCGCACAGGCATTCCCGTAGTGGGTGTCATTCCCTGGCTGGATCAGGCATTTCCAGCAGAAGATTCCTTAAGCTTGATGGAACTGCGATCGAGCAACTCCACCAGCGATATCAACATCGCTGTCATCCGGTTGCCACGCATCTCTAACTTCACCGACTTTGACCCCCTAGAAGCAGAACCCACTGTTTCCGTGAAATACATCAGCCCCAAGCCGCCCCTTGGTCATCCTGATGCCGTGATTATTCCGGGTTCCAAAACTACCATCCCCGACCTGATTGTGTTACATCGCACTGGCATGGCCGAAGAGATCCAGAACTACATTGCAGCCGGAGGAACAGTTTTAGGCATTTGTGGTGGCTTTCAAATGCTAGGTAAGATTCTCGCTGATCCAGAAGGCATCGAAGGGCAAGAAGGCCGTTACAAGGGACTGGGTCTATTCCCCATCAAAACTGTGATTGCAGGGCAGCGAGTGGCACGACAACGAAGCGTAACCTCCAACTTTCCTCAAGAAGGTCTGCCGGTTACGGGTTACGAAATCCATCAAGGTCGCTCCCGATTAATGGAAGATGCCACCGGAACCAGTTTTCTATTTGATGATCCTAGTCTGGGTCTGGTGGATACTGGACAATCGGTATGGGGAACCTATCTGCATGGCATTTTTGATAATGGCCCCTGGCGACGAGCCTGGTTGAACCATTTGCGGCAACAACGTGGACTCAAATCCTTGCCGACTGGGGTATCCAATTATCGGGAACAACGCGAAATGATGCTGGATACGCTAGCCGATCTGGTAGAACCCCACCTAAATCTAGCTCCCTTCTTGCCACCGGAGGAGTCATAATGGGAGACGCTTGAAACCAAAGCCGATTAGAGAACTGGAGTATTTCCATCAGAGAAACTACAGGTTTGAACGGGGACGACGGTTTAAAACAAAATAAGCGCAGCTTAGAAAACCTAGCGCGCTTAATCCCTAACCCTTTCGGTGCAACGTACCCGTTTGTCCTTGATTCATACAGTAAAGGCTAAGTTTAAGAAACGGTCCTCCGTTTAGATATTCTTTAGGATCCTCTTAACTAATAGTTACGACCTGTTTGGCTATGGCTGTTCGCATTCAATTTTTACCGGATGACATCACGATCGAGGCAGAAGCAGGAGAACCCCTTCTACAGGTCGCTCACCGCGCTGGCATCACCATTCCCACCGGCTGCCTGATGGGATCCTGCCACGCCTGCGAAGTCGAACTAGATGGCGGCGAAACCATTTGCAGCTGTATCAGTAGCGTCCCCCCTGGACGATCGCACCTGACGGTCAATCTGTTCTCGGATCCAAGCTGGTAAACTGTTTGCTATGTCCGTTCAGGTAATAATCTCTCGTTCCTTTGGTGCTGATGGCTTCCCCCAGACGACTGATCGCATGAATATAGGCAGCGGTTCGCAGAGGAACGGTAAGGTCACGGGCGATCGCCCAAATGTGTTCGGCTTCTTCCACAATCCGGCTTTTCAGGCGTTGATTCACTTCCTCCAGAGACCAATACAGGCCGCTGCGGTTTTGTACCCACTCAAAGTAGCTAACCGTTACCCCGCCTGCATTTACCAGAATATCGGGAAAGACGTAAATTCCTTGTGATTCCAAAATTTTGTCGGCGCCAGAGGTCGTCGGACCGTTGGCCACCTCAAAAATAAGTTTTGCTTTGATATCAGGAGCGTTGACCTCAGTAATTTGATTCTCCAGGGCAGCAGGAATCAGCACGTCTACATCTAGCTTCAGCAACTCCTCGTTCGTCAGCAAATCATAATCCTTGGTTTCACACACGCTGCCATCACAGTAAGGCTCCTGGATGCCGCGAGTGGCTTGTTTCCGTCGCCATACACTGGGAATATCCAGGCCCTGTTTCGCATAAACGCCCCCTTTTGAATCACTGACAGCCACAACCTGATAGCCTGCGGCAAACATCAGTTTGGCCAGAATGCCTCCTGCATTGCCAAATCCCTGGATAGCCACGGTGGTGGCTTGTGGTACCTGATCAAATTTGGGCAGCATCGCTTCAATGACAAAATAAGCTCCCATGGCTGTTGCTGCTTCCCGTCCCAGGCTGCCCCCCATACTAATCGGCTTGCCCGTGACTACAGCAGGACAAATGTGACGACGAATGATGTTGTATTCGTCCATCATCCAGCCCATGATCATCGAGTTGGTGTAGACATCCGGGGCCAGAATATCCACATCGGGGCCGATGAAGTCGGCGATCGCATCAATATACCCCCGGCTTAACCGCTCCAACTCCATCCGGGATAGTGCTTTAGGATTCACCGTAATGCCGCCCTTGGCTCCGCCAAACGGTAGTCCCAGGGCTGCACACTTAAACGTCATCCAGAACGCCAGGGATTGCACTTTACCCATCGAAACCTTGGGATGGTAACGAACCCCCCCTTTCCTGGGCCGCTTCATTCCAGCAGGAGTTAGGGTTGGCCCCTGGAAAGTTCTAGATGATCAGGCGGCAGAAATTCTGTGGATGGAAAACAATTGTCTTCAGTATCAGGATTTACCAAACCACCCAAAGGCAAAAATGGGTGAATTTATTCCTGTGCTAGACAGCAAATTGCTGCCCTAGGGCAAAACAGACACAACGCAGTTTGTTGAATCGAGCAAGAAGTGGCTGAGAAAAGCGGTGAATGGTGGTGGAGTATGGCTACTCAACCTCTTGCCTCACTATGACGGCAAGCAGGCCATGATTCAGTCTTATAACGAAGAGGACTATTGTCTGACGGGATGCCTCAAGCTTGGGGAATACCGATTCACTAAGGATCACTTTGGCTATTGTCCTAGCTTTAGTACGCTTCCCAGACACATCTCAGAAGAGGGAGGTTTATTCTTCGTTCGAGTTGATAGAGATTTATCCCAATCTGGAACTGTTTTGTCCTATGCCGATTAACTCAAAACTCAGCACTCAAACCTGAAGACTCTATCCCATCGCTTTTGCTCATTTCTCAGGGCCTGTGGTCTAATGTCCCTAGTCCTTCCATCATTCAACTGCATGAACAAAGTTGTTGAAGTATTACCGGACAAAGAAGCCTTAATCCAACGATCGCTGGAATTGGTGCTTACCAAAATGCAGGCAGCGATCACTCAGCGGGGACTCTGCACGATCGCGTTATCGGGAGGCAGTACTCCCAAACCCCTATACGAAAAAATTGCTCAACAAAATCTGCCCTGGGACAAAATTCATGTGTTTTGGGGAGATGAACGCTACGTTCCCCCCACCCATCCCGACAGCAACGAGAGGATGGCGCGACAAGCCTGGTTGGATCAAGTTCCGATGCCGCCTAGCAATATTCACCCCATGCCAACCGGTTCAGGCGATCCCGCCCAGGATGCCAACCAGTATGAAGTCGATTTACAGGCATTCTTCCAGCTTCAACCGGGTGAATTTCCGACTCTGGATATTATTCTTCTGGGCATGGGAGATGATGGCCACACGGCTTCTCTATTCCCTCATACCGATGCTTTACAGGTGCGCGATCGCCTGATTACCGTGGGCAATAAAGACGGCCAACCCCGGCTGACATTTACGGCTCCTCTGATCAATCAAGCTCGGACGGTCATCTTTGTGGTGGCTGGAGCCAGTAAGCGTCCCGCCCTTGCTCAAGTGTTTGCCGATGTTGCAGACAACAGTCAGTATCCCTCACGCTTAATCCAGCCGCAGGGAGAGCTTTGGTGGCTGTTGGATCAGGCTGCAGGAGAAGGGATACAGGGGTAGGGGGATGGTACTGGTCATTGGTCATTCGTCCTTCGCAAAAGACAAAGGATAAACAACTTCAAACTGGACACAGTTGCAGGTTAAAGATTCACCTATGATGGTGCTGAGTGATGGAATGAGTCTATGATTGTCTGCCCTAATTGCAATCATCAAAACCCTGATGGTGCGGTTCAGTGTGAGGCCTGTTATACCCCTCTGCCTGCAACAATGGCCTGTCCCAATTGTGGAGCAACGGTTCAGGCAGATGCTAGCTTTTGTGGTCAATGTGGGTTTGATCTGCGATCGCTGGCTAGTACTCCGGCGGCGGCTACTCCCGCAGAATCTGGAATTCCCCCTGTTGCAGTTGATATTCCAGAACTCGTGCCTCCCGAACCTCTGGTTGCCCCAGAACCTGTAGCCTTTGACCCCAAAGCGACTGTTCCATCCCATCCCATCCTATCCTATCCCGATCTTGAAGAATCTACGCCTGCAGCTAAGCCTGTGGTAGCGGCCACTCCTCCTGCACCAGCCTCAACGTCGGCTTCGGGGACGGCTGGCCTGAGAACTCAACTGCAACAGCAAACGGTTCGGCTGCTGCATGTTCAAACCAATACGATCGTGGAGTTGCCTCAAGGATTATCGGTGATTCACATTGGTAAACCCAACGATCGCATTCCACCTGACCTGGATGTGTCAGGATTTCCTAACTCGGAGATTGTTTCGCGCATCCATGCCGATATTCGGATTGAGGGAGATGCTTACTATATTGAGGATGTAGGCAGTTCTAATGGTACCTATATTAATAACCTACCGTTGTCGATCGGCAATCGCCATCGGCTTAGACCGGGCGATCGCATTGCGTTAGGGAAGGGAGATAAAGTCTCCTTTCTGTTTCAGCTTTCTTAGAACAGACAAATGTTAGCTTAGGTTAAGACATGATCCGAGAAGCTTGTGTCCTTCTCAACAGTCTTCCGGCTCGTCATCGTAAAAATCTAGTTTCCATCTCAGAGTTGGGCTACACGTTGTCAGTGTGATTACTCTAACCCTCTTGCATCCCATGCAGTCAATTCCTGTTCAAAGCTGGACGTTTGAACAGGAGCCTGTCATTCGGATTGGGCGATCGACCAATAATCACGTCATTCTTTATAGCGCTGTGGTTTCCAGACATCATGTGGAAATCCGCAAGGTCGATCGGGGCTGGGAAATTGTGAACCTAGGAGCGAACGGTACTTATCTGGAGGGCCGACGCATTACTCAAGTCCCGGTTCAGGATGGGGTAATTATCCGACTGGCACGCTCTGGCCCCAATATTCAAATTCACCTGGGAATTCCAGAATCTGAAGCAGTGCGTGGGTTATTAGGCGAAAAAACAGTGGGTCAGGTAAAAGCGGCTCGCTCTGATGTCCCTGGTGCCGTCTCAGATGGGAATGCTGCGCTTCATCTTGATCTGGCTCAACCTCCCACGCAGGCCGTAGCGGATGAGCCTGACAAAACCCAACACCCTACTGACTCCGACTCTCCTGAGGTTGCATCATCACAGAGCGCGGTGACTGCGGCTAATAACGCCATCAGTCTATCGGATTGTTGCCAGCAATATGTTGGCTCTGACTATCTCTTTTGTTTGACCTGTGGCAAGCCTTTACAGGTCATTGCAACCATTGGAGATTATCAAGTTCTTAAAACACTGGAAGAGCGAGACGTTGACCTGATCCAACTGGCATGGCGAGATGGACAAACCTTGCTTCTGATCACAGTTAGTTCTGACTGGGTTGGGCATTCAGAAGTCGCAGAATTATTTGCCCAGGAAGCAGAACATCTGATGTCGATTAACCATCCAGCTTTACCCCATTTTGTCGATCGGTTTGTCCTGAAAGAGCAGCCCTATCTGGTGATGCAGCCCGTTTACGGCAAAACCCTGCATCAGTTTGTTTTAGAGCAGGGGCCACTGGACATTAACGAGGCGATCGCCATTGTCCTCCAAATCTGTGATGCCTTGAATTATCTGCATCACCAACCCGTGCCAATCATTCATCAGACCATTCAACCGACCCATGTGATTCGGCGTTCTCATGCTGCATCTGCCGCCATTACTCTGGTTGGTCTTACCCCCTATCGCAGTTTAGAGGCCAGTCTGCATTACAATTCCGCTGGCTATATGGCTCCTGAACAAAAGCAAGGCCAGGTCTGTCCCGCCACAGATCTGTATGCGATCGCGCCTACCCTGGTTTACTTGCTGACGGGCAAGGAGCCAGCTAACTTCTACGCCCAGCGAGAACAAGGATATCGCTTCTATCCAGAATATATTCCTGGCCTGCCCTCAACTCTTGTTCCTATTCTTCGCAAGCTGGCCAATCCCCAACCTGAAGAGCGCTTTAGTAGTGCTCAGGAACTGGCAGAAGTACTCCGCAATGTGGCTCATTAGGATGGCACGAGGCACAAGATAAATATTTTTTGGGCAGTCTGAATAAGGGATAATATTATAATTCCTGCCGTGCAACTTAAGATTTTCAAAACGCACAGGATTTTAAACCGAGTCTAGCTAGAGAACGGTCATTTTCCGATCAGAGAAACTACGGTTCTGAACTTGGACAAGGTTTATATCCCTACTGACCAAATACGATTCAGAGCTGGTATGCGCGTGTTCACTCAATCTTGCCAGTTGTCTCCAGATCCAGTTTTAGCTGAAGGGAGTAATGAAGCTCTCCATCTGGAGTCTGTGCTTCAGGATTTGCCACTTTACTCCTTTGCGATTGAACTGGATAATCTGGGATCCCAACTCGCTCAGGTGTTTGAGCAATGGCCTCTGTTACCTGGTGCCTTGCTGATCGATCGCGGAACGGTCGTCGGTTTACTCTCCCGGCACCGCTTTCTGGAATATCTGATTCGTCCCCAGGGATTCGACCTGTTTCTGACACAACCCCTGCGAATACTACACAGCTACGCCCGCTGCCAATGGTTGTTACTACCAGGCGAAACGCCGATTTTAGCCGCCGCCCAACAAGCCCTGCGGCGATCGCCCGATTTGCTGGGGGAGCCGATTGTCGTCCAGGTCAATCAGTCCTACTGCTTACTGGATGTTCACGAACTCAACATTGCCCACTGGCAAATTCGCGGCATTGAAACTCAGGTGCGGTATGAACGCACCCAGGCCCAACTGATTCAGAGCGACAAAATGGCGAATCTGGGCCGATTGGTGGATGGAGTCGCCCATGAAATTTTGGAGCCAGTCAGTTTCATCTGGGGTAACTTGAGCCACATTGCCACCTATAGTCAAAGATTACTGGAGCTATTAGCCGCCTACGATCGTGCCGTCCCGGATCTGCCCACTGAGTTAGCTGAACTGCGAGCCGAATTAGAACTGGATTATCTCCAGCAAGATTTGCCCCAAGCGATCGCGAGTGTCAAGACGGGGGCAGAGCGCCTTTCCAAACTGGCGACCAGTCTGCAAAACTTTTGCCACATTGATGAGGTGTATCCCAAACCTACCGATCTGCATGAGTTAATCGATAGCATTCTGCTGCTCCTTAAAAGCCGATTAAAAAGCGAAATCCAGATTATTAAACACTACGGTCATTTGCCTCCCGTCCCCTGCTACCCTGGTCAACTGAATCAGGTATTCATGAACATTCTTAGCCGTTCCTTAGATACTTTGCTCAATCAAGCCGTCAGCCAGCAACTGGATCTGGAACTGAAGGTGAATCGTAACCAGGCAGGAAAATCTACACCAGCCTGCAAACCTGCGATCGCCATTATCAGTCGCGTTTGTTCTCTAGAGTCCAGTTCAGATCAGGATCGCCGCTGGGTGGCCATTTGCATTGCCGACAATGGCCCTGGCTTATCTACCGAAACTCAGCAAGAACTGGAAGAATCTTTTTCGGTCAAACGACGCGCCGAAAAAGAAACCAGTCTGGCAGTCAGTTATCAAATCATAACGGCCAAGCACGGGGGGCAGTTTCGCGTGCGATCACGGGGTCTGACCTTAGGGCAACCGTCTCAAGTCAGTCATTCGCTTCCTTCCATCCCTGAACTGGATGGTCAGACTGGCACCGTATTTGAAATCTGGCTACCACTGACGTGACCTGTTTCGTGCGACCTATTTCGGAGAAATGTTCCGCCAGAATGGCTTTACTTGGGCAGGGTTTATTTCCCGTAGAATACCAAAGGTCAGATTCTAAACAATTACTTTGGTAGCAAACTATGGCAGGCTCTATCCCGGTGTTGGTGAACGGTGCAGCAGGCAAAATGGGGCGGGAGGTGATCAAGGCCGTCGCTCAAGCTGAAGATATGACTCTGATGGGAGCCGTAGACCGTAACCCAGAGTACCTCGGCCAGGATGCTGGTGAGTTGGCTGGATGTGGCCCCTTAGAAGTTCCAATTACCAACGATTTTCAACCCATGCTGGCGCTTGTATCCCAGGAAAAGGAAGCAGGGGTGATGGTGGACTTTACCCATCCAGATTCGGTCTATGACAATATCCGCTCTGCGATCGCCTACGGGGTGCGGCCCGTGGTCGGAACGACAGGACTTAGCCCAGAGCAGATTCAGGATTTAGCAGACTTTGCCGATAAAGCCAGTACGGGCTGTCTGTTGATTCCTAACTTTTCGATCGGTATGGTGCTCCTCCAGCAGGCTGCCATCCAGGCATCTCAATATTTCGACCATGTGGAAATCATCGAACTCCACCACAACCAGAAAGCGGATGCTCCCAGTGGTACTGCGATTCAAACAGCACAAATGCTGGCTGAGATGGGAAAAACGTTCAATCCCAAAATTGTCGAAGAAACAGAAAAAATTCCTGGTGCCAGGGGAAGTACAGTTGGAGATGGCATTCGGATTCATAGCGTTCGGCTCCCTGGCTTAATTGCCCATCAGGAGGTGATATTTGGTGCAGCAGGGCAGATCTACACCTTGCGCCATGACACTAGCGATCGGGCCTGCTACATGCCTGGTGTCCTCCTGGCCATTCGCAAAGTCCGCCAGTTGAAAACACTGGTTTATGGGTTGGAGAAAATCTTGTAGAGACGTTCCGCTGGAACGTCTCTACGGAATCCTATCCACCATCCAAAAATTTGCAAAAAAATTGCCTGACCCTTTAAAGCCCCCAGGGTCAGGCAGTCTACTTGTAAGGACGCTTTCCTATACGAAAAAACTAAACCAACATAGTTGCCCCCTAGTTGTTTAGCTCTTCCGAGTGCGTTCCTCAGATGTACATTAATTTTGCTTTATTTTCGCGATAGATCAATCCGAAATTACTCGTAATGTGATTTTTTTCAAAAAAATTCTCCGTTTTTAGAGTACCAAAGGACGTTTTTGTCCTGTACGACATCAGACAGAAACCGTCAGGCAGTGCTAGGCTGAACAGTATGTTAACTCCTCTGACTCGCAAAGCATTTGAACAACTCGTTCCAGCAGTAGCTACAGGAGCGCAATATGCCTATTGTTGGGGAAAGCTGCCAGATTTACTCAGCCGCGTACTAATCTCAGTAGTCGGAATGTTTGCTGTGCTATTGGTGCGGCTGCTAATTCTCCAGGAAGGATTTGATGAGATTCTCCTGACAATTGGGATTACGGTAGGACTGTACTGGCTCTGGGGGCCTGTGTTATGGGCCAGCCTGCGGAACCGGGAATATCGTAAATATGGCTATTGTGGCTTCTGGCAAGGTAAGGTGCTGGATGTCTTCATCTCAGAAGAATTAGTTGGGACAGAAGAAACTGTCAACAAACGGGGCGATCTGGTGGTGGTAGAGAACCGAGAACGCTGTCTGAACTTGGTCGTAGGAGATGAAAGTGGTTTTTCTACAGAACTGCGTGTACCGTTGAAACGGAGTCATCGAGCGATCGACATCGGCGATCATGCCGAAATGCTGGTGTTCTCGAATCGGGGAGATCTGGGCCGCATTGCCCGCACTTCAGATATTTACTTGCCCGATCACAATCTTTGGGTGAGTGACTATCCTGCCGTGCAACGAGAGGCGTTTGTGGAGATCAGCCGTCGCCTGGATACCTATCAACCAGTGGATGAACCGCTTCCCAGAACAGCACGACCAGCCCAGAAGCGAACTCCCAGAACCTCAGCCGCATCTAAACCTTCCAGTTCCAGTTCTTTCCTGACTAGACGAGATGATAGCCGCTCACGCGAGTTCGTTAACCCAGGCAGATCAGACTGGGAGTATGACCAGGATGAAGAGCCGTTTGATCAAGACCGCGATCGTCCCAGCCGGCCATCCCGTCGTCGCCCCAAAACCGATTGGTAGAGACATTTCGCTGGAATATTTCTACAGGGTTAACCAATGCCATGTTGGTTCTGACCATACGCCTGCCAGGCCAGGTCAATTAACCCATTGACGATCGCTGCTGCCACTACCGCACTCCCTTTACGCCCCTCGACCCGAATATGGGGAATTAGGGATTCGGCCAACTGCTCTTTTGCTGCCTCCACTCCCACAAAGCCTGAAGGAGTCCCAATTACCAGGGCCGGACGAATTTCCTCGGTTCTAATTAGCTCTGCGATCGTGGTTAAAGCTGTCTGATCTTCCCCCACCACAAAGATTCCCTCTGGATACCGCCGAGCCAGGGTTTCCATTCCCCAGGCTGCCCGGCTTTTCTCTTTTTGCGGACGGGTAATTGCCTCCATGCTGCAGTACACCGGGTTCGCAAACGTACTTTGAATATGAGGCGCAATCCCCACCTGCACCATTGGGACATCCACGACGATCGTGGTACGAGCGGCCAGAGCCGCGGCTCCCGACTGTAGCGCCAGGTCAGAAAAGCGAATTAACGACTTATATTCAAAGTCTGCAGTCGCATAAATGACTCGCCGAACAATTTCATACTCGGCGGGAGAGAAGGAGTGGTCGCCAATTTCACGGTCAATGATGGCGAGGCTTTGGGCATCGGTCACATGCCATTCCATACGGCTTCAAAGATTGATGCGTTACGCTAGCACTAAGGCATCCTAACTCTAAATTCCGTCCATCTACTTAAGAACTTAAAACTTAGACCTTAAAACTCAAAACTTACCTGCGACCTTCAGCCCTTATCCTCAGCAATCATGTCTCAGACGGTGCAGACCGATTGAAGGTCGGAGATAAATAAGCAACTAATGCCCCGATCGCGAACCCTGCAAAATTACGGAACAAAGGCAGCCAATCGGACGTGCGAGAAATCACTGGCCCAATGCCAAAGGCAATAAACAACATGGCCCACAGGGGAGAGAAGATCAGTGCCCATTGCCAGGAAAACACCTGACCTTCTTTGCGGGGATGCCCTGCAAAACCAAAAACAATGCCCCCTGCGATCGACGTGACCAGCGTTAGAATCCACTGTTCTCTGGGCAAACCGGGAACCACTCTGCAGCCTCCCTGACGGATGCAGGTTTTAATGGACTCGATCGCCCGGATAATCGCCTGGTCTTCGCCGTGATCTCGGACATAGAACTGATTGCCATAGCGAGTTTGCAATTCAATCCAGAACACCCGTGGCATGAGGGGATAGAAATCATCACCCACGCTGAAGTTGAGAATGTTGCCGCCGCGAGGGTCGGCTACCAGCAGGGCGCTGTGATTATCGAGTCCCCAGTAGTCCTTTACGGCCAATCCTGGAGTGCGATCAAACTGCGTCAACACGCGCAACTTCCAGCCCGTCTGCTGTTCAAATTCTTCCAGATCTTTGGCCAGAGCTGTCTCTTGATCACTGCTCAAAAACTTGGCCAGATCGATGACCGTGGTTTTTTCTGCTGGCAACAGGTCGGGATTATCAAAAGCATAGGCGGTTGAAGCTCCTGAAATGGCTCCAGAGTAAACCCAGGTGCATACAGCCAGCAGGCAGGCCAGGGAATAGATCACCCATTTCTGAGAAAGCCAGGAGGACGATCGCAGTTTTGTGGCAAGTTCAGGGTTCAACATAAGCGGGCTGAATCAGCGAGAAGGACTAACAGACGGGCAAGTACAACACGAAACTTTTCTTAACACTTGTTAAACATAATCTAATACTAAAAACCTGGGGCATACCCGTCAATGGCTTGGGAATTTTGCGATCGCCTCGAGTTGCCTGAATGGTTTATGCTAAGACTGGTACTCTTAGCAGAACTTTACACTTCAACCTCACCTTCCCTATGAAATGCATCATCAATCGCCGTGCTCAGTTCTTTGCCAGTCATCGCTACTGGCTACCTGAACTGAGCAATGCCGAAAACAGGGCGCGATTTGGTGCCTGTACCCATTTTCCTGGCCACGGCCATAACTATGTTCTGTATGTATCAATGGTCGGTGAGTTGGATGAGTATGGCATGGTGCTGAACCTGTCGGATGTGAAACACATCATCAAGCGGGAAGTTACCAGCCAGCTTGACTTTTCTTACCTGAATCAGGTTTGGGAAGAATTTCAGCACACTTTACCGACTACGGAAAATGTTGCACGGGTCATCTGGCAGCGGCTGGCCCCTCACCTGCCACTGGTTCGTATTCAACTCTTTGAACACCCTGACCTCTGGGCCGATTACTACGGAAATTCTATGGAAGCTTACTTAACGATCAGTACCCATTTCAGTGCGGCTCACCGCCTTGCCCGTCCTGACCTCAGCTATGAGCAAAATTGTGAGATTTATGGCAAGTGTGCTCGTCCCAATGGACACGGCCACAATTATCATCTAGAAGTCACCATCAAGGGCAATATCGACCCCCGAACTGGCATGATTGCCGATCTGGTGGCTTTCCAAAAAGCGGTTGATGATTACGTTGTGGAGCCGTTTGACCATAAGTTCTTAAATAAGGACGTTCCTTACTTTGCTGAAGTGGTTCCTACTGCCGAGAATATCGCCGTGCATATTCGTGACCTGCTGCAAGCCCCCATTCGGGAAATCGGAGCGCAGTTACATAAGGTGAAGTTGATCGAAAGTCCGAATAACTCTTGTGAAGTTTACTGCGTTGAACCTCAGATCCCGGAAACGTTTGCTCATGCTGGAGAGCCTGCTTTAGCTCAAGTTTGAGAACTTTGATCCAAAAAGTGATCAGCGATTTGCATGACAAGCATGTTGGAGAGCCTGCTTTAGCTCAAGTTTGAGAAGGCAGAAAAAAGTGCTTTCAGGGCTTGCCGGATGCGAGAAGCTGCCGTAGACTGAGGGGCTTAATGAGGGAAAACTCTGTTCCTTCTGGCTAAATCTGCTCTGTCTCGCTCTTGTACCATCGCTGTGAACCTACGCCAACTCATCCCCTTCTTTGATACTACTGCTCAAGATTGGGCGATCGAAGCCCGCCTCTTGCGCTGGATGACCTTCGTTTGGCTGTTCATCGGTCTGGCGATGGTATTTTCAGCTTCCTATGCGATCGCCGATGCGGAGCATGGAGATGGACTGTATTACTTCAAACTTCAGATTGCCTGGATTCTGGTCGGTCTGGTGGGGTTTAATCTGATGGTGCATACTCCCATCCGTTTTATTCTGGGAGTTGCCGATTGGGGGTTGCTGCTGATTCTAGGAATGATTCTGGTGACGCTGATTCCGGGGATTGGCATTCAGGTGAATGGTGCCACCCGCTGGTTATACATTGGGCCGATTCCGTTACAGCCCTCCGAATTGATTAAACCGTTTCTCGTTTTGCAAAGTGCTCGTATCTTTGCTCAGTGGAACCGCCTCACCTGGGTAATTCGCCTGATTTGGTTAGGTATCTTCGCTCTGGTAGTAGGCGGAATCTTGATTCAACCCAACCTGAGTACAGCCGCGCTCTGTGGCATGATTCTATGGCTGATTGCTCTGGGAGGAGGTTTACCTTATACCCAGTTGGGCGGAACGGCTCTGGCAGGGCTGGTGGTCGTGACCCTGAGTGTGAGTCTGCGTTCCTACCAGCTAAAGCGGATTCTGTCCTTTTTGAATCCCTGGTCAGATCCGACTGGGAATGGCTATCAACTCATTCAAAGTATACTGGCAGTGGGGTCTGGAGGTTGGTTCGGAAGTGGATTTGGGCTGTCTCAGCAAAAGCTCTTCTATTTGCCAATTCAGTACACCGACTTTATCTTTGCTGTCTTTGCTGAGGAATTTGGGTTTGTCGGTTGCCTGTTGTTGCTCCTGATGCTGGTGGTTTATGCAACGCTGGCCCTTAAGGTAGTTTTGAAGGCCCGTTATCCGGTTCACCGGCTGGTGGCGATCGGCATTATGGTGCTTCTGATTGGTCAATCCCTGCTCAACATTGGGGTGGCCACGGGAGTATTGCCCACAACTGGCCTACCATTTCCCCTCTTGAGTTATGGGGGCAGTTCCATGATCTCCAGCTTGATTGCCGCTGGTCTGCTGATTCGGGTGGCGCGGGAAAGTAGCGAAGCCAAGGTGGTGAGCCTGGACGATCGCCGTCAAGCAACTGCCTCAACCAATCAACGCATCACTCGTCGGGCCACTTAGTGTTAAAAATTAAGTCCAGGAGTGAAGATATATTAGATAGGAATTAAGTATCCGGCGGTTAAAACCGCGACTACACTCACCCAGTCTGCCGATACAGACTCAATAAAATCAAGGTTTTCAGTAACCTGCGTCTTCAGGTTTTTTCCGTATAGCCGCGACTTCAGCCGCTAGGGTGACTCCTATCGTTAGGATAGATATGGCTCCTGGCGATCGCGATTCCCAACTTCCATGCTTGACACACTGCAAACCCAACTCTATCAACTGGCTCACTTTGCCAATACCCTGGTTTCTAACCAGCTAACCCATCTCACGCCTGTCAGTGTAGGTATTATTGCGCTGGCGGGATTGTTGACCAGTTTGACTCCCTGTATGCTCTCCATGCTGCCAATCACGATCGGGTATATGGGCGGTTATGAAACCCAAACTCGCTGGCAAGCCGCAGCCCAATCCACCTGGTTTGCCTTGGGATTAGCGACCACTCTGGCAGCCTTGGGGCTTGTGGCAGGAGTACTGGGGCAAATTTATGGCCAGATTGGGTTTGGCCTTCCCATCATCGTCAGTGTGATTGCGATTCTCATGGGCCTCAACTTGCTGGAAGCTTTGCCTTTGCGCTTGCCGTCTACGGGGGGGATCGATTGGATTTCCCAAGAACTGCCAGCCGGTGTCAAGGCTTATCTGATTGGCTTAACCTTCGGCGTTGTGGCCTCTCCCTGCAGTACTCCCGTGTTAGCCACCCTGCTGGCCTGGATTTCCAGCACGAAAGATCCGATTCTGGGTAGTGTCATGCTGCTGGCTTACACCGTTGGCTATGTAGCTCCTCTGGTACTAGCAGGCACCTTTACCGCTTTAGTCAAAAAGTTGCTGGAATTACGCCGCTGGTCGGGTTGGATTACACCTGCCAGTGGCGTCTTGTTGATTGGCTTTGGCCTGTTTTCCTTGCTGTCCAGAGTCACAAGTTTTTGAGCGGCCTGAAATTACATGAATGCCAAAAATTTTTCCTCTTACCTTACCTCCGTCTTTACCGTTCCCCAAGTTTTTTTTAAGCGCGAACTGATCCCCTTTCTGGCCGATCTGCGATTGGCGATCGTCCTGCTGCTGCTCATCGCCCTCTTCAGCATCACCGGAACCGTCATTGAACAGGGACAATCTGCCGCGTTTTATCAGGCCAACTATCCAGAACAACCAGCCCTGTTTGGCTTTTTGACCTGGAAAGTGATCCTGCAGACCGGGTTGGATCATGTCTATCGCACCTGGTGGTTTCTGGCCTTGCTGATCCTGTTTGGTTCCAGTCTCACGGCCTGCACCTTCAAACGGCAGCTTCCGGCTCTGCGCTGGTTTTCCCGCACCTGGAATTTCTATACTCAGCCACGCCAGTTCCAGAAGTTTGCCCTCAGTGCTGAGTTCAATCAAGGCTCCGTGGACGATCTGGTTCCTTTATTGGAACAGCGGCGATACAAGGTGTTTCGTCAGGATAATTCTCTGTATGCCCACAAAGGAATTGTCGGGCGAGTGGGGCCGATCGTAGTGCATGTCGGAATTTTGGTCATTCTGCTGGGAGGGATCTGGGGGGCCATGACCGGCTTCATCGCCCAGGAGATGATCCCCAGTGGTGCTACCTTCCAGATTCGCAATATTACCGATGCTGGCCCTTTCGCAGAACGGCAGGTACCCAAGGATTGGTCAGTCAAAGTTAACCGCTTCTGGATTGATTACACTCCGGATGGCACGATCGATCAATTCTACTCGGATATGTCCGTTCTTGATCAAGCTGGCAAGGAGGTGAAGCGGAAGACGATCCATGTGAATGAGCCACTGCGCTATCGAGGTGTGACCCTGTATCAGGCGGATTGGGCGATCGCGGGTGTGCGGGTGCGTCTGAACAACAGCCCCATTTTTCAATTGCCAATGGCCCAATTGGATACAGGCGGTAAAGGACGGCTCTGGGGCACTTGGATACCCACTAAACCGGACTTAAGCGAAGGTGTTTCCCTGATTGCTAAAGACTTGCAGGGAACTGTGATTATTTATGATGCGTCAGGCAAATTGGTTGCTACAGTGCGATCGGGGATGGCCACTGAGGTGAATGGAGTCACGCTGAAAGTGCTTGACCTGATTGGCAGTACGGGATTACAGATTAAGGCGGATCCTGGGATTCCGATCGTTTATGCTGGGTTTGCCCTACTGATGCTGGGGGTAATCATGAGTTATGTCTCCCATTCCCAAATCTGGGCACTGCAAACGAATGGTCAGTGCTTTGTCGGCGGCAAAACGAATCGTGCTCAGGTCGCTTTTGAACGCGAAATGCTTGACCTTCTCGATCAGTTCGGCCAGTCTAATTCTGACCTTCAGGTGTCCTACCCGCTGATCACGAACCATTCTTAAAGTTTCGGGGTCCCTGATAGCCTGAATTATTGGCAAGGTCAGTCAGAGTTTGGGTACCAATATAAAACTTGCCATTGATTTCCCAGGTGGGGAAGCCAACCGTATCTGTCTGATTCTGCTTCTTAGCCTTTTCCAGAACCTGCTGACAAAGTTCTGTCTGAGGATTGACCCCACTGGGGTCACACTCAACATAGTTAATAATTGCCGCCGCTTCCTTACCAAAGGCTTCCTTCTCATCGTGGCAGTGAGGGCACCAGTAAGCCCCGTACATTTTAGCTCCAATCTGCTTCAAGTGCTTGGCTAACTCAATCTCAGCTTTTGAAGACGTAGTGGTGATCGGATACTCAATTCCCTGAGCCGGGCTACCAGATGCAGTAGGTTGGGGAGTGAGTTTAGCGTTGATGGGAGCATAGATGGCCAGAGTCCCAATCAGCGTCACCATCAGCGTGATCACCCCGATAAAAGCTACTTGCCCCAAATCATCCCAATCCCGGCCCAGCAAGGTTAGCACCAGCATACTGAAGGCAAACACGGCGGAGGCAATACAGAAGAAACATACCCCGTCCATGCCGAACTTGGTCACAAACTGGGAGGTCATGATGTACATCAGATAGCCACTGAACACGGTCATCGCTGTGGCCCCGATGAAAAGCAAAGGCCAGGTCTTGTTCTCTAAATTCGTGCGCAGGGCTTTATTGCTTTCCTTGTTGACCAGAAGTGGGCCGAGAGCCAGGGCTGCCATCGCAATATAGGCCAGCAAACCGAATAAGGAAAGCGGTAGCCCAAAAACGGTGGCGTAATCACTTTCTAACACTCGCTCGCAACCCTCAGTGGGACAGATCGCGGTGGTTCTGGTTAATTTGCTGAGGGTGATATAGCCAGTGTTGAGAATTCCCAGAGCGGCGATCGCGCCAATCAGCGGGCGGGACCAGCGATGGATCCAGGGAGTATTACGGCGGCGACTGGCAAGACTTTTAGACATAAACCATCCCTACGGTTTAAGGGGTTTTCTGCAATCGAAGGATCATGCTCCATTCTGCCTCATCTCTGCTAGAAATTGCTGGAGCCTGAATAGCCAGATAATTTCGCCAGGTCTTCTAAAGACTGGGTTCCTGGATAGAGCTTGCCCTTGATCTCCCAGGTCGGGTAGCCCGTAATTTTAGCGCTTTTACAGAGGTCAGGTCTGGCGTTCGCTCCACCAGGATCGCATTCCACATAGTCAATACTGCGAAAGGCGGCACCAAACAATTCTTTTTGTTGACTACAGTGGGGACACCAATAAGCGCCATACATCTTGGCCCCAATCTTCCTCAGATGGGTAGCTAAGCCAGCAATGGAACGATTATCGGCAATCGACAAAGATGGTGGGGTTGATCGCAACGTCTCTGCCCGGGCGATCAGGGGATGGCCAACGGGAATGACAAAACTGGTTCCAACGATCGTGAGCGCGATCGTGGCCAGCACCGTTGTCCTCCGATCAAAGGGCTGAAACCATCTGTTCATACTGCATCACTCCTCTTACGTCTAGCTGTAATCGTTGATTAGGAGTGCAGCTTGACTGAAGAAACCGATTGCAGTTCTACTTTAGCGGCTGCACTCCGACGGGCTGCCTCCACAAACCGACTCACCCGAATGGGATCGACAGGTTGATCTCGACGACCGCGCCGTTTCAAAGAACTGCAAGCAATTACTCCATCTGCTGCCTGCATCAGGGTAGAGATATTTTCCCAGTCTGCCCCACTGCCAATAAAAACCGGCGTGTCGTTGGCCGCCGCCTTGGCTAGCTCCAGGTCTTCCAGATCCGGTGGACTGCCCGTGGCCCATCCCGAAAGGATGATCGCATCGGCTAATCCCCGTTCGATCGTGTCCTGAACCGCCACGGTCAAATTGGGAGAACTCAGGGGACGGGCGTGCTTCACCAGCACATCTGCCAGAATTTTGACATCGCTACCCAGTTCCCGGCGATAGCGCAGCAACTCATGGGCACGGCCTTCAATCAAACCCTGATCGGTGGCCATGACTCCCGTCAGGACGTTGACACGGATAAATTGAGCCTGGGTACAGGTGGCGATCGCCATCGCACTCTGAGCATCATTCCGCAACACATTGATCCCGATCGGGAGCGTCACCATCTGCATCAGACGCTGCACAATCAAGCTCATGGCGCTGATTACCGAGGGATCAACGTGATCCTTGGTAAAGGGAGCGTCAAAAAAATTTTCCACGATAATGCCATCAACACCACCGGAGGCAAGAGCTACGGCTTCCTGTTCGGCGCGATCAATCACAGCTTTCAGGCTGCCTCCCCACCGGGGTGACGTGGGCAGCGGCAGAAGATGAACAACGCCAATGATCGGATTGGGAGTTTTAAAAATCTGGATTAAGTCCACGTTTCTTTTGCTTCGGACTCATCTGAGCAAGGGTCAATACTTCCAGATCATACCGTCTTAGCGTCTCTCTATTGACGGCAAAGTAAATTTTACCCCTTGGATCGCGCCAACTCTTCAAAGTGCTTGATGCAATCTTTAATTAAAAGGCAGTGGAAAATGCTGACAGCACCGAGTTTTCAAAATAAGTTGGCCTGAGAAAATACTGAATTTAAATACGCTTAAAAAAAATAATTGGCGGCTTAATGCTCCTGGGCATTCTACAACCATGTTGCTCAGCACTCTCCAATATGCGAATTACCTTTGTCACACCTGAATTCAACTTGTCTGGCGGAATGCGGATCATCGCTATGTATGCAAACCGTTTGCAGCAGCGGGGCCATCAGGTCACTGTCGTTGCGGCGGCCATCAATAAACCCAGTCTGGTGCGGCAGACAAAGAGCTTACTTAAAGGTCAAGGCTTAATCTCTCCTCCTGCAAAGCAACCCTCCCATTTTGATGGAGTGGAGTTTGAATGTCGTTCCCTCGATCGCTTTGGCCCCATTACCGATGCTGATGTGCCCGATGCGGATGTGGTAATTGCGACATGGTGGGAGACGGCAGAATGGGTGGCAAGACTTTCAAAATCAAAGGGTGCAAAGGCTTACTTAATTCAGCATTATGAAATTTTCGACTACCTGCCCAAGGAGCGGGTCAAGCGCACTTGGTCTTTGCCCATGCACAAAATCGTAATTGCTCAGTGGTTAGCAGATGTTGCAGCTCAGGAATATGGTGATTTCCATGTTTCCTGTGTTCCCAATGGGATTGATACTCAACAATTCCATGCGATCCCTCGCGGCAAGCAAGCCACTCCAACGATCGGGATGATGTATGCCGAGCCGTATTGGAAAGGGTGTGACATCAGTTTAAAGGCATTTTCCTTAGCAGCAGAAAAGATTCCTGGACTGCGATTAGTGGCCTTTGGTCATTGTCCTCCTCTGGCTCATTTACCCCTTCCAGCAGGCGCAGAATATGTCCAATGTCCACCCCAGAAAATGGTGAAGGATCTCTATGCCAAATGTGATGCCTGGTTGTTTGGCAGTCGGTTTGAAGGATTTGGCCTGCCCATTTTAGAAGCAATGGCTTGCCGCACTCCAGTCATTGGTACCCCTGCCGGAGCTGCTCCCGAACTGCTGGCGAAAGGAGGTGGCCTGTTGGTTCCGCCAGAAGATCCTGAAGCGATGGCCGCCGCGATCGTGAAAGTGTGCCAATCCTCAGAGGCAGAATGGCAAGCGATGTCTGATGAAGCTCATGCAACAGCGATGCAGTACACTTGGGGAGAAACGACAGAATTGTTTGAAGCCGCTTTACATACTGCTATCCAGCGCTCTCATGAGTTTCGTCTGCGTCCCCAGCCTCAACGTAAGTTAATCAATCTCAGTCTACGTTGGGCTTCCTGATCTAATTTGCGATTTTGGATTTTGGCTTGTCTAACGCCTTTAGCCATCTAAATGTTTTACAGTCCAAAATCGCAAATCCAGAATCCAAAGTGAGATTAGACCTTTGTATTTTGATGACTGTCGTAGTCAGGCTTTGATAACAAGCGACTACAGCAGTCATCAATTATTTTCGTAAAAATTCGTAATATTTGCTTTTTTGCGTTACTATGGTTTACAGAATGTGTCTGGGCGATTGCACTAGACAGTAGCAATCAACTGCTGCTACTGAGTTTCAAGCGAGGGACCGATCCGTCGCACGAGCGATCGCTACAGCTTTGCTGACGACTGTCCTTAATAACTAACTGAATTATTACTGCATGGGCAACAAGCCAACAATTGCTGTCTCACACCTGGGATGCGAGAAAAATCGGGTTGATACAGAACATATGCTGGGTCTACTGGTACAAGCCGGATACTCAGTCGATACAAACGAAGATCTCGCAGACTACGTCATTGTCAATACTTGTAGCTTTATCCAGGCAGCCCGTGAGGAATCAGTGCGTACCCTGGTAGAACTGGCAGAAGCCCGCAAGCGAATTGTGATTACCGGGTGTATGGCCCAGCACTTTCAGGAAGAACTGTTAGAAGAAATTCCTGAGGCGGTTGCTCTGGTTGGAACTGGGGATTATCACAAAATCGTCGAGGTGATTGAGCGAGCAGAGTCTGGGGAACGGGTCAAGGAAGTTTCTCCTGAACCCACTTACATTGCTGACGAAACTACTCCTCGTTATCGCACGACCACTGAAGGTGTTGCTTATCTGCGGATTGCTGAAGGCTGTGACTATCGTTGTGCCTTCTGTATCATCCCTCACCTGCGGGGAAATCAACGATCTCGTACGATTGAGTCGATCGTTGCCGAAGCCCAACAATTGGCCGCAGAAAGAGTACAGGAACTGATCTTGATTTCCCAGATTACGACCAATTACGGACTGGATATTTACGGGAAACCAAAATTGGCCGAGTTGCTGCGTGCTCTTGGTGAGGTGGATATTCCCTGGATTCGGATGCATTATGCCTATCCCACGGGCCTCACTTCCGATGTGATCGCTGCGATTCGAGAAGTGCCTAATGTCCTGCCCTACCTCGATTTGCCCTTGCAGCACTCTCACCCAGAGGTGTTACGGGCAATGAATCGTCCCTGGCAGGGGCAGGTAAATGACCAGATTATTGAACGCATCAAAGCTGCGATCCCCAATGCCGTGCTGCGAACCACTTTCATCGTTGGATTTCCTGGTGAAACGGAGGAGCACTTCGAGCATTTGATGCAGTTTGTTCAGCGTCACGAGTTTGACCATGTAGGCGTATTTACCTTTTCTCCAGAAGAGGGAACTCCAGCCTACGACTTACCCCAGCAATTGCCTCAAGCCGTTATGGAGTCCCGGCGAGAGGCACTGATGCAGATTCAACAACCTATCTCTTTGCAGAAAAATCGTTTAGAGATTGGCAGGGTTGTGAATGTGCTGATTGAACAAGAAAACCCTGACACGGGCGAGTTAATTGGCCGCTCGGCCCGGTTTTCTCCAGAAGTTGATGGACTCGTATACGTATCGGGAGAGGCGCAGCTTGGAACTTTAGTTCCGGTTGTGATTCAGGATGCCGATGTGTATGACCTCTATGGTCGTGTTGCTGTTGCAGCAGATTTGTTTTGTGCTCACCCCCTGACTGTGCTATGAGGTGACTACCAACCCAGCGATCCCCGTGGCATCGCTGTTCCCCGTCGGGTTTTCGCTGACCCGTTCTTATCGTGTAACTACATAATCCCTATCCTTAAGGAGATTCAATGACCCTTTCTTTTCATAGCTTGGGCCTTTCTGAAACCCGTACCCGTCATCTGGAAGAACTCGGTTTTACAGTGCCAACGCCGATTCAGGCCCAGGCCATTCCCCACCTCCTGTCTGGGCGAGATGTGGTCGGTCAGGCCCAAACTGGAACAGGTAAGACCGCAGCTTTTTCGCTCCCGATTTTGGAACGCATTGATATCAAGTCAAATGCGGTTCAAGCGTTGATCCTGACCCCTACGCGAGAATTGGCTCTGCAAGTTTGTCAGGCCATTCGCAGCTTTATTGACGATCGCCGCTTAAAAGTCGTCACTCTTTATGGTGGACAGGCGATCGAAACTCAAATTGGTCGGCTGCAACGAGGCGCTCAAATTGTCGTGGGAACGCCCGGACGGATTCTGGACTTACTCAGCCGGGGCGACCTGAAACTGAATCAGGTCAATTGGCTGGTACTGGATGAAGCCGATGAGATGCTGAACATGGGCTTTATTCAGGATGTGGAAAAGATCCTGAGTCAGGCTCCCACGGAACGGCAAACCGCTTTCTTCTCGGCCACGATGGATCCCTCAATCCGAAAGCTGGTCACTAAGTTTCTGCGATCGCCCGTAACAGTGACGATCGAACAACCGAAAGCTGCCCCTATCCGCATCAATCAGGTGGCTTACATGGTTCCCAGAGGCTGGACGAAAGCCCGTGCTCTGCTACCGATTCTGGAACTGGAAGATCCCGATTCAGCCCTGATCTTTGTGCGGACTCGGAAATCGGCGGCGGAACTGACCAGCCAACTGCAAGCTGCTGGCCATAGTGTGGATGAGTATCATGGCGACCTCAGCCAGACCCAGCGGGAACGATTGTTGCTGCGCTTACGTCAGCGTCAGGTGCGTTGGGTAGTAGCCACCGATATCGCTGCACGGGGGATTCATGTGGACGACCTGACCCATGTGATTAACTACGACCTGCCCGATAGTGTAGAAAACTATGTGCACCGAATTGGACGGACTGGGCGGGCAGGCAAAGAAGGAACGGCAATTTCGATCATTCATCCCCTTGATCGCCGTAAGCTGCGGGATATTGAGCACCACATACGACAGCGACTGGAAATCGCCTCCATTCCCACCCGTGCCCAAATTGAAGCTCGTCAGTTAGAAAAACTGCAGGCTCAGATGAAAGAAGCCCTGGCCGGAGAACGGATGGCCTCTTTCCTGCCGATCGTGGCCCAATTGTCTGAGGAGTATGAACCCCACGCAATCGCGGCAGCGGCCTTACAGATGGCTTACGATCAAACCCGTCCGTCCTGGATGCGTACCAGTCAGGATGCAGCGGATTATGCCGACGAGGTGGCTCCCCGATACGACTCTCCCAGGTACTCCTCTGGCCCTAAACCTAAACCAGTAAAGCGGCAAGCGAAAACAGGCGATTCCTCCCTGAGTAAAGCAAAACCTGGCAGTGAGGTTTCATCCTCAGCCGATCGTTAACGCTGAAGCTGAAACTCTCTAGATCTCCGACTTCTTAATGGGACTTCCGCAGTTTATGCTACTCCCAGGAGAAGTCAGAGATCTTTACATTTCTAACTCCGGTACTGAATGCGATAAATCCGACCGTTCGCTTCTTCCGTCACCAGTAAACTGCCATCGGGTAAGACCAGCAAGCCAACAGGTCTGCCCCAGGTAGTTGGCCCCTGGGGATCGGTCAGAAATCCAGTGAGAAAATCTTCGTAATAGCCCTGCGGTCGCCCATCTTGGCCGAATGGCACAAACACAATTTTGTACCCTGTTCCCTGACTCCGATTCCAGGATCCCCGGAAAGCGACAAAAGCGCCATTGCGGTATTTCTCTGGAAAGGTAGTGTCTGTGTAGAATTGCAGTCCTAAAGCGGCAGAATGAGCTTGAAATAGGACATCTGGGATTTTAGTTTTGGCTGCGAGATCAGGGCGAGTGCTCTGCCCATTCCGAGTATGGTTGGGATCTAGGAGATTGGGTTTTAGGTAGGTATAGGGCCACCCATAGAATTCTCCAGCCTGTACTTGTGTGAGATAGTCTGGTACTAGATCATCTCCCAGGCCATCTCGCTCATTGACGGTGGTATATAATCCTCTGGTTTGGGTATGAAATGCCAGTCCTACGGGGTTTCGTAGGCCAGAAGCAAAGGTCTGGCGATCGGAGCCATCCAGATTCATCACCTGAATTGACGCACGGGGCAACGGTTCTTCGCTGTTATTGGACTGGGAACCGATCGGCACATACAGCTTTTGCTGATCCGGTGAGACAATGACATTCCTTGTCCAGTGTTGGTTGTAACCGCCTCCCGGTAAGGTCGTGATTTCAGTTCCCTGCCCAGAAAGCTGCTCCTGGCCTTTTGTATAGGGAAAACGCCGCACGGCTTCTGTATTGCCTAAAAAGAAGGCTGTATCGGTAAAAGCCATCCCAAAAGGTTGATTTAACCCATTATCTGGGCCAGCAAAAATTTTTTGTACTTCCGCTACTCCATCCCGATTAGTATCCTGTAGCAACCGGATCTGATTTTTTGGGGTCTCTGTCACTAGTACATCTCCGGTGGGAGTCAGTGCCAGCCAACGGGGACGCTCCAACCCTTCAGCGAAGATATTGACCACAAAGCCAGAAGGCGCATTCAGTACTGGATTCGCCGGAATCGGAATTACCTGAGGGGACTTGCTGGCGCTGGAACTGCTGTAAGGAGCGGGTAGACTCTCAGGAGTAATGCGGATTGGTTGAGGAGAAAGAGGCTGAGTTTGAATAGCTTTTGCTGAAGCCGATGTGGCCACCGGAGTAGGAGCGGGAAAAAGTTGAGATTGAGAAGGGCTGGTTGTTTGACAGGCCGCCAAAAGGCTTCCCGCAAACATACTGCCAACCAGGATACTGAAGACTCGACCCATAGGATTAGACGCGCTGTACTGTCTTACCACCTTAACGAATTGCGATCGCGGCTCAGTCTGCCCTCAGTATCAATTCGCACAAAAATCTCTGACTTACAGACAAAATCTCCGACTTCCCAAGAAAATCCCTAACTCTTAGGAAGATACTGGAGAAGTCGGAGACGTAGGTCAAATCTTCGGAGATTTACTTGCTCAGAACTTTCTGAACTTCGGGACCAGGAGTATAGCTATAGCCAAAGGCACTGCGATCGGAATCATCCAGCACTCTGGGAGTTACGATCACAATAACTTCCCGACGCTGATTGGCGCGATCGGTACGCCGGAAAAGCGCACCCAGTAGGGGAATGTCTCCTAGAATCGGAACTTTGGTAACGGTGGAGCGGTCTTCATCCTGAATGATTCCAGATAGCACGAGAGTTTGACCATCTCTCAGGCGGAACTGGCCCGATTCTACCCGTCGCTCATTCAGCAAGGTGATCAGGTTGCTGCTACCAGGACTACCTCCAGTTCCGGGCAAGTTAATCTGGAAAGACCTATCAGGACGGGCCAGCGAAGGCGCGACCGACAGAGAAATAAAGCCATTGTCATCAATCCGGTCTACCTGAACTGGGAGAATTAACCCAGCAGACGCTTTCTGTACTGTGATCGTTACCGTAGCAGGCGTATTGTTGGTTCCGCCTGTAACGTTTTGCACAATATTGGTCACTACTTCCTGGGTCAACCGCACTTCTGCTTTCTGACCTTCTTGTACCACCAGAGTTGGATCGGTCAGGATCTTGGCAGATCCATTCGTGACCGCCGCTTGCAGTTGCAGGAAGAAATTGTTGTTGAAGCTTCCCGTTGGAAATTGACTAAGCCCGGTAATAGGTACTGTGGTACCAACAGTACTCCTGGTTAGGTCAGCCGTTACCCCTGCCCCTGCAGGAATGCGGGTACCAAAATTAACGATCCCGATCCCCCCTTGGTTGATTACCTGGGTGTTATCGACTCCAAAGGAAAAACTCACCCCAAGCCGATTGAGTGCCAGTAGGTCAATGTCGATTACACGAACGTTGACGGCCACCTGACGCCGACGCACATCCAGTTGGGTGAGTTGGCCGATCGCCACATCAACTTTCCTGGCTTCGCCAATGATCGTAATGGTATTCGTCCGCTCATCTCCAGCCACCTGCACCCCTCGTAGCAACGGTGTAGAGTCTTTGAAGTCCACACGCTGCGTCTCCACCCGTGTCTCTGTTGTCGTTTGGGTTTGCGTAATCGCCGAAGCTGCTGCTCCCTGCAACTGGGTAACGGGTACAGCATTCACACTGGTGACTAATCGTTCCCGGCTAATTGAGCTTTCTGCTCCTAAACCGACCAGGAAATTTAAGGCACTGGCAACTGGAATTTGATTCAAGCGCAGGCTTCTGACCACCAAATTGCGGGCCGAATTAGGCAGCCGGGGACCAACGAAAATGGTGTTCCCGCGACGGCTGGCCTCTAATCCGGTGACTTGCAGAACATAGTTAAAGACGTTCTGGACTGGCTCATTCACAATGTCTAAAGTGACTTTGGGGCCGTCCTGTGTTCCTGGTTGTCCTGGTTGTCCTGGTTGTCCTGGCTGTTGTCCCCCTTGCTGACCTCCCTGATCCGCCGTGAAGACGATATTTAGTCCGGCAGACCGGGCCAGCAGGGAGAGGACTTCCCGCGAGGAGGCATCCCGCAGAACCAATCGGGGAATTCGCTCTGCTGTGCCCAGGTCAATCACTCCCGGCGATGCGTCAATCTGCCCCATGGCAATATCGCCAACTGGGGGTGCGATCGCTCGAGGCAAGGGGTTGGGAGCCTGAGGGGGCGAAGGAATGGGACGAGTATTCGGATCCGGCTGATATCTCACTTGCGGAGCGGGCACCATAGGGGTCGCTCCTTGAAAAGGTGGCAGAGGGCTGGGCACCTGAGCCACCTGGGAGGGAGCCGCTGGCTTCACCAGCGGGAGAGAAGGCTTTGAACTTGGGGTTATCGAAGGGGAAGCCTGGGGAACTGTTCCAGTCTGGGCAACAGATAGAGGCAAAGCCGGTAATGAAGCGGGGCTTTCGCGGCGTAACACATTAACACGAGCGGACTGAGCCACTGCAGAGGAATTAGCCGCAGAAGTAGCTTTTGCAGAACTAGATGCCGATTGAGTGAGATTGAATACTAGCTTGCCATCCTGGGAACGACTAATTTTACCTACAGGGGCAAACTTGTGCCCGGTAACAGTGACTCGTACACTTTTACCATCCAGGGGAGCAACTGTCACCATGGCAATTCCAGTAGCTGGATTGGCTTGCTTGAAGGTTCCTTGAGGTAACTTCAGTTGTGTGTTGATAATATCGGCTGTCCAGGTATTGCCTCGATTCACAGAGAACACCTGAGGCCGCTCGCTCCCGCTAATTTGCAACAGAATGTCCATTCCCATAGGGGTAGAATTTACACGAACATCCGTTACTTGTGCTGATGCCTGCACCGCCTGCGCTGCCATCAAAATGGCGACTCCACTCATCACTCCACTGAGCCAGATTCCATTTAATCCCTGAGCCGATTTCACAGTACCCTCCTCACAATCATAAGACTAATGCATAAACTCTTATTTCTGCGGTTGATTTGCCTGAGGAGGCGGAGCCGCCTGTGCTGCTTCCTCAGGGGGCAATGGCAAGAGAGCCTCCAACTGAAATTTAGTCGTAATTTTGGGTTCAGGCTGGCAAGCCGATAACCGCACAAAATTGCCTGATCCCGGAAAGAACGTTACATTTTTTGACTTATCATCCAGGCTCGATGTCAGTTGACGAATGACTAATAAGGGCTGCAAACGTTCAATACTTTGAAGAATGGCGGCAGTTTGGTCAAAATTACCAACCAACTCAACCGAAACCGCCTGCCGCTTCAATTTGTTGTTGACCTGCAGGCCATAGGAACTATCCTTGATAATCCCAGAGGCATCCTTGTTCGGCTCAAACCTCCTGAGTTCTGCCTTGGTGGCTAGATCCCCATACTTGTCCTCAAATTCACGAACATTCCGTTTTACCTCTGGAGGGCATTGAGCTAACCGCTGCTCTTTACGTCTGGCTAAGTCTGCATTCCGAGCATCGATTTGGCGATTCAAATCCAACAGCAAGGTGTCCAAAGCCGACTCGTTGGCAAACAGGGTCAGTACATCCTGTTGCTGTTGCTTGGCTGTTTCCAGGTCTCGCTTCGCCGTATCAATCTGCCGGACGATCGCCTCTTGCTGCTGAATATCTGCTTCGGTTTCATCTACCTTGGCTTTCAGTTCCTGGTATTGCTCCCATTCTGGTAAAGCCAGGTAGTACAGCAAGGCTCCTGCTCCCAAGAGTCCTACAAGGGCTAACAAAATCCCACTGACCCTGGGAGTCAACCGCACACCAAACACTACCGGGTAATCTGGTGCAGCCTCAAAGGTTTGATCTGGAATAAAATCTCCACTAATGGTCATGGCTTGACGACCCCCTTCTGTTGTAATGCTTCAATCCGCGTCACCAGCCCCGTTGCCTTGTTGCTCTCCAGTTCCTGGAGCAATTCAGAGGCAGGTACATCATTGAGTACGGTTTGAATCGTGAACTCAACTTCAGCAGGCAACTTGATCTTGTCTCCGGCCGCTGGGGCACCGCCTCCCACTTGAATGGGTTGGGGCGATCGAGGTTGACCCAACTCTGCCTTCACAATCCGTGTCTTCTCTGGTTTCAAAAACTTGGATTCTTGCAGTACCAGCAAAAAGTCATTCACATCATTAAAACTGGTGGCTGTTCCAGAAATTTGGATCACCCCTGAAGGGGGTGGAGCTGGGGCTGCAGCTGCACCAGGAGATGGACTGGGATTGGGAGAGGATTTATCGATCGGAATCTCATTAGGCGGCAGCTCACGAATTTGCATAATCCGTACCTTTGGTGGTGTGCGGCTACTGATGTCATTAAACGTGGCAGACCAGGGCTTGATCGTATTAAATACTCCTGCCAGAGCGGCTGTTTCCTCCTTAATCTGCTTGGTTTGGTTGGTAATCTGGGTGAGTTTGGCTTGTTCCGCTTTCAAAGTACCCAGTCGAGTGTCTAACTGGGCCTGTCGCTCTCTTAAAGCTGCATTCTGGCTCTGTAAGAAGAGCCATGCTCCTGCTGATAAACCGACTAGCACTAATGCCGTCAGCAAACCCAAAATCAGGGGTTGCCGACTCTCAGGGGCGGCTCCGCCTCTGGGTCTCCGGCGATCAACCGTTTGCGATCGATACTCCGGGCGTTCCTTTAGAAAATTGATATCTAAGCCATACATAATCAAAGTGCCTCCCGCAACCCTAGACCTAATACCACACTTAATCCAGGCCGTTGAGATGGCGGAATTTCCTGTTCAACTTCCAACCCTAATGCAGTAACTGGATCCACCTGACTGCAAGGCAGGCTTAGTCGCTGGGTAAAAAATTCATCTAATTGACCGATCGCGGCCCCTGGCCCTGCCAGCAACAACTGTGCGACTTCCAGGTTGTCTCCCTGATTCAGGTAGAAATCGATAGAACGCCGTAACTCATCTGCCAACTCACCAATAATCCGGAGCATCGCCGCTGACCCCGGATTGGTGCCACCTATCTTACTAGTACTGCCGATCGTATCAGAAGGAATGATCGGAATAGTCATTCCCTGCAACAAATCAGTACTCCGAGAGGGCGGCAGGTTCATCGCCCGTGATAGGGCACTTTGAATCTGGTAGGTGCCAATGGGAACCGCTCGTGAAAACTCTGGTACGCCGTCTACTGCGATCGAAATTTCGGTGCTTTCAAATTCAATATCCACGATCGCGACAGCTTCTTGAGCAGAGAACTGACGCAATTGATCACGAATGGTGCGAATCAAGGAAAAACTGGCAATCTCTAGCACATCTAACTTGAGACCAGCCGCTTCAAAGGTGCGGATGTAGGCATCAGTTATTTCCTTACGAGTTGCTACTAGTAATACCCGAAACTTTTCAATGCCATCATCATCTACAAATAGGCCCAATTTCTGATAGTCAACATCAGCTTCCTCACGAGGAAAAGGAAGATAAAGGCCAGCTTCCTGGTTTAACACCATTTCCCGCAGTTCAATATCATCTAATTCTGCGGGAACTGGAATAATTCGAGTGACGGTATCTCGCCCACCTAAAACGGCTGAGGCAACTTTCCTGGTTTTGATTTTTTGCTCTGTCAAAACCTCCTGCAGCAGCTCAGCCATTCCTGGAGGATCCAGAATCTGCCCCTCTTGAAACATTCCCTCCGGCACGGGAGTAGAGGCTAGAGTGACCAGCTTTAGTGCCTGCTTCTGCTTCCGTAGCTGTGCTACGTTGATTCGGTCTGGAGCAAGCTCAACACCGATACCTTTTGATTTACCAGACAGTAGACCACTTAGAGCTTTAACCACAATGTTGCTGACTCAACTAAAGGTTTAGGAATACAAAACGGGCAAAACCAGTCAACTTAACCCTGCTGAAACCATTTGAACGCTAATGTATGGTACTCAATTTTAGGAAGAATGATAACGTTTGAAAAAAGATGTAATCCTTTAGGAAGCTGGTTTCCGGGAAAACTAGTTTCAGGGAAAACTAATTTATAGGGGAATTCTAATAATCAAAAAAATCAATTATAGATGCGATCGCTGAAATTAAATCGCTTTCAGAAAAAACTCCAATCTTTGATCTCGTACTGAAAAAATACACCGAGAAACTGCTATGGCATACCAAAACTTTTTAGTCAGGGATTACCCTGAAATAAAACTTTGCTTTGGCATTTCCATCTTCAACAAAAATGTCCTTGACAGGAAGAAGTTAGCTGAAACTCCTCTCACACTGCTTTTATCGAGGTTCTTTACAGCGATAGTACACACAATTTAGAAAAATGAGCACAAATTTTTTATCGACGTTTTCCAGCAGGCTTCCCCCCGTTGCCATTTTGTAGGGTCGCATACTTGCTGCTGTCCGCTGTTCTGGTTGCTATTTTTGAAACGGAGCTATGTTTCAGGCTACTCGGCGTCGTTTAGCACTCTGGTATACCACAATCACGGCCATACTGCTGTTGTTCTTTGCCAGTGGTGTTTATCTATATGTTCGCAGTACGTTAATTGAACGGGTGGACGACACCCTCAACCATGTGGTGGAGGTAGTGCGCCGATCGCTCGTGATCGAACCCGTTGATCCGCACTCTGAAGGGGGGCTACTGCGCGTCAACATTGAAGCCAGTTTTCGCGGTAATCAGGCCACTACGGAGGACGATCGCATTGATATTGAATGGTTCAGTCCCAGCGGGGAATTGATCTGGTCAACACTTGGGCAACCTCTGGACGTTCCTCTGCATCCCAATTCGAATGGGGAGACGGCGAGAGTTTCTTCATCTCCTTTAGTACTCCGGCAAATTACCCAGCGTATTGAAGTCGGTCGTTCTGTGCTGGGATACCTGAGGGTTAGCCATCCCTGGTTTGAGGTGACGAAGCCCAGTCGAGAGTTTTTTGTAGATCTGGCGCTGGGCATTGGGGCCATGGTGGTAGCTGTGGGGGCGATCGGCTGGTTTCTCTCTGGTCTGGCAATGGAACCGGTGAGAGAGTCCTATCAGCGATTGAAACAATTTACGGCGGATGCGTCCCATGAATTACGTAGCCCGATCGCGGTCATTCAAACCAATGTCCAGGTAGCGCTGGCAGATCCTAACCCCGATCCTCAATCGTTGCTGCAGCATTTACGGGTGGTGGAACGGTTGACACGGCGATTGGGACGGTTGGTAGATGACTTGTTGTTTCTGGCCCGTCAGGACAGCGGCATTGTGCAATCTCGTTGGCAAGCGATCGCACTGGATAAGTTGCTTCAGGAAGTGATAGAAGAGCAGCAAACTCTCTCTGCTGAGAAGGGAATCTGGATCACGCTGACCTTATTATCTCCCAACTCCATCCCTACTGCCAGCCTTTCTGCGTTCCTGGACACCGAACCCGATCGCGGGGGCGCGATCGCGCTTGTGCCATCTCAGCCTCCCTCCGATCCGTGGACACTAACGGCAGACCGGGATCAATTAGTCCGCCTCTTCACCAATTTGGTTGACAATGCCGTGCAATATACACCCGCTCAGGGACGGGTCAACCTGGAACTGCAACGGGTTGGCCGCGTGGGAAGCTATGCCTTACAGGTGAAGGTGAAAGATACCGGAGTGGGCATTCCTCCCGAAGCTATTCCTCACTTATTTGACCGTTTCTACCGCGTCGATCCTGCTCGTAGCCAAACCTCTAACACTGGGTCGGGGCTGGGCTTGGCAATTGCTCAGGCGATCGTCCAGAATCACCAGGGACAGATTCAGGTTGAGAGTGAATTAAATCAGGGCACAACGGTGACAGTGACCCTGCCGCAACGAGAGGAGTCAGGATGAGGGAGGGAAAGGGTGGAGGGGTGGAGGAGTAGAAGGGAAGGAGAGTGGGTGGGTAAGTGAGTAGGTGTAACCCCTCACTCACTGCTCTCTCTTCCCCCCATCATCTCTTTATAGGCCGCAAGTTGCAGTTTCAGGGACTGGTTCTGGTCTTCGATCGCTTTCAGTTCTGCCAGCCGTTCTACGATCGTGCGAGTAAAGTTTTCCGCTTCCGGCAGTTGATCGGCAACCCAGGAAGTGTCAATTTCAATTTCGATCATTTTCTGGGTACGCTTATATTCCCGAACCAAACGGTGAATGTTGGCGATTTGTTGCTTCAAGATAGTGATCGCTGTGGTGGAGCGATAAATGCGGGTGGCGTACAACCCTGGATCTAGATTCGCCATTTTTTGCTTCAGGGCTTCAAGCTGCTCAATCAACAGTTGGCTGGCCTTATCCTCGTGTTGCAATTCGGTAATCCGGTGTTCAATCCGGCGTTGCTGGGCGATTAATTGTTGGTCAGCCAGCAACCGCCTGCCGATATGTCGTTCTGTCTCCAGGGAAGGCTGGGTCAGTTGCACTGCAGAAATCAGTTTCAGATAAGATAGAACGCCTGCAGTTCCTGTAATAGCAACCAGAAACAGATCCAGCCCCGCAAACACAGAAAAGGTGATAAAGCCAACCAGCAGGATCACCAAAGTGGTCATTTTGCGGTCGACGCTGGGAATGGGAGTGGACAACACATAACGTTTCCCCGTCGTATGGTTTGCGATCGCCACCAGTTTGCTCATCACATAGCCCTGCATGGTATACAGCACCGAGACCACATCGCCCTGACGCACAGGAATCACATTGGCTTTGCCAGGAATGGAAAACTGCAGGTTGGTGAGGGTGCGATCGGGGGTAATGATTTGAAAAGTGTAATGGCGTTTGTAAAAGCTAGGTAGCTTCGCGTTCAGGTAGAGCATTGCTTCTTGAATAGAAGTCAATCTAGATAGCTTGCCGTACAACACCCCATAGTGACGACCACAGGATGGGCAATCAATTTCTGTCTGGAAAGAGCGATTGGCAGGTGAAATTGGGCAATCGCAGGCCGGACAGTGCAAGGAGAGTTTCATCAGAATACAGCGTGAGGAGCAGTGATGAGCAGTCTCAAGTACGTTTCAGACATCCTGAACTTCAGTAATAGCTATAAACAACGGATTTCCAGGGTCTTCCTTAAGAGGGTGCCTTCTATTCTGACAGGAATTTCAGCCTCTTGCGATCGTGCCCACACCTGAGATAATGAAGCCTGACCCCTCATAGTTGCTGCTACTGGTATTGATCATGACTGCGACTGCTGCTCCCACCCTGGCTTCTCGCCTTGTTAATGGGGTTCTGTCGATTAAACCCCTGGCCAAGCTTGCCAAAAATCGCGCTCGTAACATGATGATCAAGCGGGCCGAATCGATTGGTGTGAATTGGCGGCAGGAAGTCGCAGCCCTGAAAGCCCGGGATTGGAGTGCCGATCTGGCCGCTGTCCAAAATCCCAATCTGCAACATCGAGAGCAGTATCCCGATTATTACGTCACCTCCTTCCACGCCTATGAAGAAGGTAATCTGGGCTGGGAACCTGCCTTAGAAGTGGAAGTCGCCGCTTATGCCGTTCATGCCCGCATCTGGCCGGAAGCTGGAGCCGCCGGAGATAGCCAACTTCGCCAGAGTTATCACGATGTACTCAAAGCTCAACTTCCTGAAGCACCTAAGGAGATTGTGGATCTGGGCTGCAGTGTGGGGATGAGTACCTTTGCCCTGCAAGCTACTTTCCCGGAAGCGAATTTAACGGGAGTAGATCTGTCTCCCTATTTTCTGGCCGTGGCGAAGTATCGATCGGACGAGAGGCAGGGGAGATCAGGAATCAGGGATCAGGGATCGGGGATTAGAGATTGGGGATTAGGGATTGGGGAAGGTAGGGAAGAGACAGGAGAAATTCAAAATTCAAAATTCAAAATTCAAAATTTCTCAGAGTCAATCCAAAAGCCAAAAGCCAAAAGCCAAAAGCCTTCCTCCCTAACCTGGGTTCACGCCGCGGCTGAATCGACTGGCCTGCCTGCGGCCTCCTATGATCTTGTGTCGGCCTGTTTGGTGTTTCATGAGTTGCCGCAGTCAGCCGCGCTCGCCATTCTCCAGGAGGCTCAGCGGTTGCTGCGTCCGAATGGGCATCTGGCGATTATGGATATGAATCCCCGGTCAGAGGTATTTGCCAGGATGCCGCCTCATATCCTGACGCTTTTAAAAAGTACAGAACCCTATCTGGATCAATACTTTGCGCTGGATATGGAACAGGCAATTTACGACGCTGGCTTTGAGCGGCCTGCGATCATCTGTAACAGTCCCCGCCATCGGACGATCGTGGCGAAGGTCAGAAGCGAAGACGACTAGAACGGCTTTGAGATTCGGTGAGGGCACAGCATGCGGGCATAAATCTCAGTCATGAAATTAGATTCACTGGCCGAATGCTTTGCCCCTACAGTTATTCTTTACTATTCAGGTTGAGCAAGGGTTTTGCTTCTAGGGGATCGATCGCGATCTCCAGTTTCCGTTTCCGTTTAAGGGCTGTCAATCCAGCTAAAAAGGCTCCAAACAGGACTAGACCTGCAGTTGCGGGAGGTTCAGGAATGGCGGAAGCACTGATGGCTTCATAGGCGGTTTCAGCCACAAATTGATGCGTCACCGTTGTCGGATGCAAACTATTGATACCCGTTTCCTGCCTTGTCCTGAAGGGTTGTAGGGTCTCAGGGAGTAGCTTTGAGCTTTTTTTATTTGTTGGAGAACTTGTATGCAGCCCCCCATGCCTCTGTTCCTTAGTATGGCTTTAGTGTCCTTGATTGCGCAACCGAGTGCGATCGCCCAGGTTTTGACCTGCCGTCCTCCGGCTTTGCCAGATCAGGCAGATGCTAGAGACTGTTTTCCCCGTTTTGGGCGGACGACTCAAGGAAGTTGTTTGCGGTTAGATGCCTGTTCCTTGCATATCACTCCGAATCGCGTGGAGTTATCTGCCTGCTTGACGGTGCCCCCGTGCGAGGGCGGACAAATTGTCTGGATCATGGCTGGATTGTGAGTGGCCGCTATATTCCAGCCAATTCTGCCGCTGCACGATCAATGCTGGATGATATTTGTCAATCGCACCAAACCACCCCCTTTCGGTAAAACTTACCAGCGGGGATGAAAACGAGGATGGAGTAACCGTTCCACAGGTTCTCCATCCTTTAAGTGCTGTTGCATAATTTCCGGCACATCCTCTGGCTTCACCCGGCTATACCAGGTCTCATCCGGCAGCACCCGCACCGTTGGCCCCATGTTGCATTGCCCCTGGCACTCGCTGGGGATAACTTCAAAGTCTGGTGTTTGATTTGCCTGAAAGCTCTCCAGAACTTTTCTGGATCCATTGGCGGAACAACTAATGTACTGACAAACAAGCACCTGTTTCATGAGCAATCACTTTGCGTAAGGGCTGGGCATTCGGGTAGTAATTCTCCGGCGTTTTTGAGGGAGCATTGGCCGAATGCCGCTCCCCTAAAGGTTCATGGTATAGATTGGGGCTTTTTAAACGGCCTCTAATTCTTCACTCTCAACTCTTCACTCTCAACTTTTCATTTGCCAAATCCTTTACCCCGGTTCTCAGTAGAAGCGCCCAGGCAGTGTTCGATCTGCGATCGCAGCTGCTCATGGTCGAGATCCTGACCGATCAGCACCAACTGATTTTTGGGGGTGCCTTTCCACTCATCATCATCCAGGGAGAAACGTTTGCCGCTCAAGTGGAAGATATGGCGTTTGGGACTTTCGTCAAACCAGAGGATCCCTTTGGCGCGGAAAACCTTCTCTGGCAGTTGATGATCCAGGAAGTATTGAAATTTTTTGATGTCGAAGGGGCGATCGCTCTGGAACGATACCGAGGTAAAGCCATCTTCTTCTAAGTGATTAGAGTGGCGATGATGATGGTGGTCGTGGTCATGGTTATGTACACACTTGCCATGATCATGGTCGCAAGCCGAGTGATCATCATGATCATGGTCATGATGATGATGGTCATGATCATGCCCGTGCCCTGATGCCTCCTCTTCATCAAAATATTTATCCGACTCAAACAATCCCACGCTGAGCAGCACTCCCAGCGGCACCTCTCCCCGCACTGTTCGTAGAATTCGGGCTCCTTCTTTCATCTCCCGAATCCGGTCTTCCAGATTGGTTAACTTAGCCTCATCCACCAGATCCGCTTTGTTCAGCAGGATGATGTCTCCGTAGGTAATCTGACTGTAGGCGGCCTGGCTGTTGAACAAATCCAGGCTGAAATTTTCGGCATCGACGACAGTGACGATCGAATCGAGGCGTGTCATATCCCGCAGTTCCGTACCCAGGAAGGTGAGGGCGACGGGCAGGGGATCCGCCAATCCTGTGGTTTCTACGACCAGATAGTCGATCGCCTCCTGCCGCTCCAGAATTTTGTAAACGGCTTCCACCATATCGTTGTTGATGGTGCAGCAGATACAGCCATTGCTCAACTCCACCATGTCATCGTCGGTCGAGATGATCAGTTCATTATCAATCCCGATTTCGCCAAACTCATTCACCAACACAGCCGTCTTCAGTCCCTGCTGATTGGCGAGAATGTGGTTCAGTAGAGTCGTTTTGCCGCTGCCCAAAAAGCCCGTGATGATGGTAACGGGAAGACCAACCTTGGGCGCATCCATCGTCGATTCAGTAGTCGCTGCTGATTGCATGGCGTAGTTATGCGATAACGTCAGAAAATATCAGGAGGGGATGGGTAGTGTAAGACTGAACCTGATCAAGTCAGCCTCTACTTCCTCCCATTATTGCCGATCTATGATTGGATGAACTTGCCCTATGTCCTTGATGATTTACAACACCCTGACCCGCCGCAAAGAACCTTTTGAAACCCTGGAACCGGGGAAGGTACGGATGTATGTCTGCGGCGTGACGGTGTATGACTACTGCCATTTGGGACATGCACGCTCTTACATCGTCTGGGATACGGTACGCCGTTACCTCACCTGGCGCGGCTATCAGGTGCACTATGTGCAGAACTTTACCGACATTGATGACAAAATCATCCGGAGATCGCAGGAATCAGGACTGCCCTGGCAGGAAATCACCCGTAAATATATGGATGCCTACCTGGAAGACATGGGACGGCTGAATATCCTGCCTGCCGATGCCTATCCCAAAGCTACGGAAGTTATCCCTCAGATCATTGACCTGATTCAAATCCTGATTGATCAGGGCTATGCCTACGCCGCTGGGGGAGATGTGTATTACGCCGTGGAGCGCTTTCCTCAGTACGGCAAACTCTCAGGCCGCAAACTGGAGCAAATGGAAGCGGGAGCCAGCGGTCGGGTAGAAGACGAAGCGGAAGCCAAAAAACGTCATCCCTTAGATTTTGCCCTCTGGAAAGCCGCTAAACCGGGGGAACCAGAATGGGATTCTCCCTGGGGTAAAGGTCGTCCGGGTTGGCACATTGAATGCTCGGCAATGGTGAAGGACTTGCTGGGCGATCGCATCGATCTCCATGCGGGGGGAGAAGATCTGATCTTTCCTCACCATGAAAACGAAATTGCCCAATCGGAAGCCGCCCTCTCCAAACCTCTCGCGAATTACTGGATGCACAACGGCTTTGTGAAGATCCGGGGCGATAAGATGTCCAAATCCCTGAAAAACTTCACCACCATTCGATCGCTCCTGGAAACCACCGATCCAATGGTGGTGCGCTTGTTTGTGCTGCAAGCCCACTACCGCAGTCCGATCGACTTTACCGATGAGGCGATCTCGGCTGCCGAAAATGGCTGGAGAACTCTAAAAGAAGCTCTCCTATTTGGTCATGACTTCGGCGTGCAACTGGCCTGGATTCCCGACCCCACGGGTGCGAAATCTACGGCATCCCCCTGGGCAGAAGATTTTCAAACCGCAATGGATGATGACTTCAACACCTCGGAAGCCCTGGCGGTGCTGTTTGCGATCGCCAAGATCCTGCAGCGAGAACGCAATCTACTCACTCACGAAGGCAAGACCGAAACCGATGCCAACCAACTGGAAAGCCTCTGGCACGAACTGGTAGACTTGGCTCAGGTTCTCGGTCTGGAAGCCCAACCTACCGCTGAACCCGAACCTGCCAGCGACCTGCGAGTCTCCCAAATCGAAGCCCTGATTCAACAACGCCAGGAAGCCCGCAAAGCCAAGAATTTTGTCGAGGCCGATCGCATCCGTAACGAACTCCAGGCCCACGGCGTCACACTCGTTGATCAAGCTGGCGGCGAAACTCGCTGGTACCGGAGTTGAGAAAATCCGTTTCTGACTCTACCCCGAAGCGATCCCAGGGCAATAATGAGATTGCTCCTGATGTTTATCAAATCTCTATCTGTACTTGGTTTTGATTGATTTTTGAACCGCCTTTTTAATGCTATTCGCTCGTGACCTTGCTATGATAATTAAACTAGGTTTTTGCGGATGTGGCGGAATTGGTAGACGCGCTAGATTTAGGTTCTAGTACCGTAAGGTGTGAAGGTTCAAGTCCTTTCATCCGCATTGTTGAGATAATGAAAATGATTCGTATCCTGATTGCTTTTCTGAGTGCTGTGATTGTCAGTTTTACAGGCTGGTCAACGGTGGCGATCGCGGCTGAAACCTTAACGTCTTCTGTTGCTCCTCAGCCATCAGAGATCGAGCAACCCGCACTGGCCGATTTGTTTAAAGATCTGGATGTGCTCTATCAAAAGGCTTTGGAGGCTACTAATCAGGGCGACTTTGCCACAGCAGAACAGTACTGGACGCAAATGCTGGAGCGGTTCCCCAAAAATCCCGCGGTCTGGAGTAACCGGGGAAATTCCAGGGTTAGTCAGCACAAACTGGAATCGGCGATCGCAGACTACAACAAAGCGATCGAACTGTTACCGGAAGCTCCCGATCCTTACCTGAATCGGGGCTCGGCGCTGGAAGGATTAGGCAAATGGGATGAGGCGATCGCAGACTATAACCACGTTTTAGAACTCGATCCGCAAGATCCGGTGGCCTACAACAATCGAGGGAATGCAAAAGCTGGCTTGGGCCAATGGGAAGCAGCGATCGCAGACTTTAAGCAAGCGATCGCTCTCGCTCCTGATTACGCCTTCGCCCGTGCTAACTATGCTTTAGCACTTTACCAGACCGGCCAATCCGATGATGCACTTCGCACCATGTACAGCCTGGTTCGCAAGTACCCTAAGTTTGCGGATATGAGAGCTGCCCTGACAGCCACTTTATGGGTAGACGGCAAGCAGGGCGAAGCTGAAAGTCAATGGGTCTCTGCAGTTGAACTAGATTCTCGTTACAAGGATTTGAATTGGATCAAAAACGTCCGCCGTTGGCCTCCCAAAATGGTCGCTGCCATGGAGAAGTTTTTGACCCTCAAGTCGTAGAAAAACCAAAAAATCTAGGGTGAAAAACCTCGATTCGTTCCATCCCTGCTTCTACAAGTAATGCTCCATTAGCGCACCATCGAGCTAAGAATGCCGATTCACTTCCTGCTGAAGCCAAGAATCCACAGGTTGACCATCCTTACGCTGCAGTTCAATCTCCACGACCATCACCTCTCCTAAACCAGGGGGAGCAGGTTTTTGGTGAAATTGAATCGTGTAAGCATTCGGATCCTCATTCCGCTCCTTCAACCAATCCTGTACCTTCATCACGGCAAACAAGGACTGACCTTGCTCGAACATACGAGTAATTTGCATCTGCAGGGTGTAAGGATTGAAACGGGGCATAGGAACCTCTGTAGTTAAGAGTTAAAAGTTAAGAGTGAAGAGTCGAGAAAAGTTCAGAGTAAAGAGTTAGAAGTGAAGCCTCTCCCAACTAAAATGTAGTAGATGAACACAAACTATCTTAATTCTTAACTTTCAACTCTTAACTCTTAACTCCTCAGGAGCCAATTCCAGCCAGGATATCCGCTGCGTGGGTTTCGGTATTAATTGCGGTATAAACCTGGCTGATTTTGCCGTCGGCTCCGATCACGTAGGTTACCCGTTGAGCGTAGGGAGTGCCATTGTAATCGCCCAGTACATCATAGGCTCTGGTAATCGTTCCATCGGTATCGGCCAGCAGTGGAAAGGGTAGGTTGAATTTGTTGGTGAATGCCTGGTGAGAGGCTTCATCATCCATGCTCACCCCAAATACGGTAATCCCTTTACTAAGGTATTGCTGGTAGTTGTCACGGAAGCTGCAGGCTTCTTTGGTGCAACCGGGGGTATCATCTTTGGGGTAGAAATAGAGAACGACGGGTTTACCTGCGTAGTCAGATAGGGTAACGGTGTTGCCGTTCGTATCTTTGACAGTGAAGTTGGGGGCGGTATCACCGACGGATAAAGGCATAGTGCAAATTCCCTTGGTTACGAAACTATTACGGATTGTAATATTAATGCGATAGATATTGATGCACTTCCGTTAGAACCCGTTGGGCACCTTCGAAAGTGAGGCGCTGTAGAGCCTGTTCATAGGGGAGCCAGGTAAAGTTGCGAATTTCTTCGGGCTGGCAGGTTACTGCTTCTGACTGTACAAAGGCTGGATAGTACAGCACGGTTTTTTCAAACTTTTGGTGATTCCGGGTGAAGCTGTACTGTTCGGAGAGGGTAATTCCGTCAATCAGTGTGTAGTCAGTGATTCCAGTTTCTTCGACAAATTCCCGGCAGGCCGCCTGTACAGCCGATTCTCCTGGGTCAGCATGGCCTTTAGGAAAGCCCCAATGTCCGGCATGATGCTGAATCAGCAGAAACTGATAACTGCCGTTCTGGTTCAAAATTGGGACGATGCCAAACGCTTCATCCTTAGCGATTGATGAACCCGCCATGCTAAGTTGTCATGATCAATGGATATTGATGTTAGATCCGGTTAGGTGATCCTGCAACCTATCATGGCGAAATGTTACTAAATGATTAGGGCGAGGAGGCGATCAGTCGTTCACCAATTAGAGTGACAGCTTCAATAAACGCTTCATGGTGAATTGGAAAGGAGCGCGAAAAAGAGAAAATTGTACTGGAAACAACTTTTTACCGACTGATCCGGTTGAGCAACCAGAGGGCGCTAACAATTCCGGCAAACTGAGCTAGGATCACATTAATACTGGCCTGCACCACAAATGTATCAGCGGGTTGAATAAATCGGGAGGGATCCGTATTGACAAACCCACCAATGCCCTGACTGAGTGCCTTACCGACCAATAACCCAACGATCGTCTCGGCTCCCAAAATGGCCAGTAGCATCCCCACCAGACTGACCATTAACCCCAACCGAATTGATTGAATTGTTTCTGATTTCTTGGGGCGATCGGATTTACTGCCAGCTAACCGACGACCCACAACCACATAGCGGGTCAAGGCCCAGTACATATTGAACACCAGGATGCCAATTCCAACGATTGTCAGCAAACCGCCCACCCCTGTTCCTGGATTTGTACTCACTCCCGTGGGAGTCCGGCCTGCAGCAACCGCAAAGATCAAAGTAATACCAGACACCACGGTTAAAACAAGCTGCGTCCAGAAGCTAATCCAGCCTGTGAGGCGAAAGGATTTGGCAATTTGCTGAATATTGGGTGGGGCATCGTCACGGGCGATCAGATTACGTATCATATCTGGTCAGAACCTGGCTTAACAGTCACCTGGCTCCATCTTACAAAGTTGTCAGAGTAGGCGGCTGAAATCATGCTTTAGTTTCGCACGGATCGCAGCATTCTGTTGGTGGATCAAGCCAGGATTAGTAGGGTTTGAAGTCAAAGCACTTTGCATTAGGATCTGAGTCAAATGTTCCTATGGTGGCTCATGTCAAATTCCACTTCTGCTCAATCTGTTTCCGGCGAATTGCCACTCGTCAAAATTTTGATTGTGGAAGATGACCCCATGATGCAGTTAGGGCTAGAACAAACCTTAGGGGATCAGGCACACTTTCAAATTGTAGGTCAGGCCGCAGACGGCCATACTGCTGTAGAAATGGCTCAGCAACTGCAACCGGATGTGATTGTGATGGACATTGGCCTACCCCGCCAAGATGGCATTGCTGCGACTCAACAAATTAAAGCTGTGTTGCCTGATGTGCGAATTGTAATGCTCACTTCTCATACCACGGAAACGGAAGTGATTGCCGCGCTGTCGAGTGGTGCAGATGCTTATTGTATCAAAGGGACGAATGTTAATCGCCTGCTGGCCGCGATCGCCGCTGCACAAGAAGGAGCTACCTATCTTGATCCCCAAATCGCCCGCCGTGTTATCAACCACCTCAAACTTCCACTATCGAGCGCACCTGTAGGGCAGTTGTCTCAGCGGGAGTTAGATGTATTGAAGCTAATCGTAGAAGGTTACAGCAATCAAGAAATTGCGGCGGCTCTCTATCTCAGCCCCAATACCATTAAGACTCACATCCGGGGGATCATGAACAAATTAGCTGTAGATGACCGAGTTCAAGCGGCTGTAGTAGCTCTGCGTACTGGCTTGATTTAGCTGGCTTAGTGCTTAGATACATCCAACTAGCAACAGATTAAGCAACTGGCAACAGATTAAGAGTACAAAATCACTATAAAGTTCAGGGGTTTCTCGATTGCCAGAGCTAGTTGTAAATGTTTTGGACGCATACCTTTTAGGAAACTTACTCTGGTAGGCAAAGCCTTATTAATTATTAATATCTTACTGTCACAATGTTTGTAAGTGTTACAGATTTTGTTCTCTACAATGAAAGAGACTGGGGTTATTCTAACCGTGAGGTATCTGACTACTGCTGATCTGCCATCTGCATGGTTCCGGGAACCCTAAAATGTTTACCTCGTCTTAGCTCAGACTGACGCAGGTTTGCCATGGCTCAATCTACACTAAATCTGTATTTACCTCCTCAGGTAAATTTATGCTTTAGATTGAGTCAAGTGTCTGGAATCCCTTGTTAAGTTAAGGTATTCCTGTAAAAGTGAGCACATCAAGCTCACAATTGCTAATTGAATGATTGTTGCTGGATGGGAAAGATGAAATTCGACGACATTTACAAATTTTTCGAAGCTCCGCCACCGTTCTATCTGAACAAGGAACTAGCTGTTTGCTATGTTCTGGCGGTTTTAACTCGTGGCGATTCCTACGGAACTGAATTGATTCAACTGCTAGAAACGGAATATCCGGCTTATCGACTTTCGGACACGGTTTTGTACAGTGCCTTAAAATTCCTGGAGGAAGAGGACATGATTACAGGCTACTGGAAGAAGGTTGAAGGGCGGGGACGGCCTCGTCGGATGTACCAGATCCAGGCTGATGCAGCCCAGCGTGCTCAAGATTTGGCACAGTTGTGGCTGAACTATGTAAAAAAGTACCGTACGGTTCCCAAAGCTCCGGGATTAGCCCATAGTGGTACAGTCTAGTTTCTGCGGTTCATGGACATTCCTGTTTTATCGTCAACGTTTCTGTTGACGATGCTTCTGGGTGTGGGGCTATTCTTCTTTATCCAGGCTTCGGTTAAAGATCGGACTCAATCAATCCGATACGGGTCTGATTTGTCAGAAGAGTCTCTTATATCCCAATTACAGCGGTACTTTGCAGAACGCTCCTATCAGATGCAAACCACAGAAGCAGTCCCTCAGCACTTCGTGTTTGAGGGGATCGTTCGACCCAGCGTTTTTCTGGCTGTGTTTTTAACTCTACTGGCTACCATTGGGCTGCTTTGTTTGGCTCTGGTGCTGGCGATCGCCTTTCCTCATTTATCTGGCGCACCTTATGCACTGGTTTTGATTTCCCCACTTGCTGGTCTTTTCTACTGGCAGCGAGCGAAACGTCCTGAGCAAGTTCTACTAAGACTTGAATCTGACCATGATGAATGGCCCCAATCATCATTTCAATCCTTCATTACGATCACAGCGCATCGGGATGAGTTAATTGAACTAGAGCGTGCGCTACCCCTTAAACAAGCCCCGTAAGTAGCACTGATGAATATTGGATAAGCCCTACCCAGAGGTTGAAAAACCTTTGAGCAAGGCTTATTCATTGAAATCATGAAACCGATTCAGACTGATGCAGACCTAACGAAGTGAAACTGCTTCTCGGCTGGTTCTTCCTCTGAGGGCCTCAAACTAGGGAACAGAAAATGATTTTCTTCGACATATTGAGCGCCGAACAATCCTTTCTCTGCCCAGAAGTACCGATCCGTGGTATGCTCATTACGCTTAACCAGTAATAGCGCTGGAGGAACAATTCCTTCTGCATGAATGAACTTCCGAGCTGCTGTTACAGGCTTGTCTTCCCCACACTCAATACTAAATTGAGGTACATTCTCCAGAATCCGACGACCCTCCTGCCGACGACGGCTTTTACGCTTGCGTCTCCTAGCCAATCCTGCTACCCCCTTACTAAATGGACAAATGTAGTGATGGTTACAAAATACGACGCTAAGTATATCGATTTGAAGCTAAAATTTCAATTTGTCTTAACCCTTTGATACAAAGATTAAATTATTCCAAATTAAAAAATAACTTTTCTGATCTACAAAGAAAGAAATCTAAAAATGGAGAATAGGATTAGTGACCCCTAGCTGAGGGGTATTTCATTTCAAGGTAGTTTCGCGATCGCTAATGGCATGTTGATGCCCGCCAGTTCTGAATTTGTTGCCCTCTGTCGCGCCCAAATTGGCATTCTCACCCAAGCCCTGGGAGCGTCGATCGCAGTCGTCTACCTCACACAAGAACTGGTAGAGGGATCTCAAGCTTCCCTGGTGCCCGTGGTTGTCTATCCAGAGGGAGGATTGGGAAGAGATACTTATCAAGGGTTATCCCTGCCGCCAGTGGTACTGCCCAAGGATACGATCGCTCAGTTACCCGCCAACGCCCAACCCCTTGCTTCATCACCGGAACCTTCAACCCTGACTCCAAGGCCCCTGTTGCCAGGCGGAAATAGGTCGTTACCCAGCGCTCAGAGCCATCCAGAGATCGGCCTGCCAAACCTGGTATTGCCAGGAACAACTCTGGTAGAACAACGGCAAATTGCCCTGCCCCTGGTGCATGAAGAGATCATGATGGGGGTGCTGCTGGCTCGACGAGACGATCGCGCCTGGCAGAAATGGGAACAGGAGCAGATTGAAGAAATTGCCAAAACCCTGTCGATCGCCTGTGTGATGGATCAACGTTACCAGTGGTTGGCCCAGGAACATCGGCAAGAGCATCTGATGCAACGGCAGCAGCATGATTTGATGGATAACCTGCTGCATCAATTTCGTAACTCCTTGACTGCTTTACAAACCTTTGGCAAATTGATCCTCAAACGCCTGCAACCGGGAAATCCCAACCGTGACATTGCCATCAATCTGACGCGGGAAACCGAACGATTACGAGAGCTTTCTCAGCAGTTAGAGTTCGTCTTGAAGGCAGGCTATTCGCCTTCCTTGCTACCGCTAGCCAGTTCATCTGCTGAGCAACCTGCCGATCTGGGAAATGCGGCTCTGGAAGCTCCACCTCCTACCTCCTTACAAAATACCGGGTTCCTACCAGGAATGCGGTTGCCTGTGGAGCGGTGCCTGGTAGAGGACATCTTAGACCCCTTACTGTCGGCGACCCAGACGATCTCGCAGGAAAAATCGCTGACTCTGCATTCTGTTGTACCAGACGACCTTCCCCCTGTGTGGGCCAATTCCCAGGCATTACGAGAAGTGCTGAACAACCTGTTGGAAAATGCCGTCAAATACACTCCTGCAAACGGGTTGATTCTCGTCCAGGTGGAGGCAACAGAGACTCAACCCTGGCTCACTATCTCTGTCACCGACACCGGGCCAGGAATTCCAGAACAGGATTTACCCCATATTTTTGAACGTCATTTTCGGGGTGTTCAGGCTCAAGGGGAGATTGGCGGTAGTGGCCTGGGATTGGCGATCGCCCAAACCCTAGTGACTCAAATGCATGGCACTATTCAGGTCTTCAGTCCGGCGTTACCGGAGTACCTGAACCTTCCCGGTGCTGTTCTCCCATCTGATCAGGGGTCAGGAACTAGCTTTGTAGTCAAGCTGCCTGTGGCGTTGGAGGGAGAGGAGTCAAGAAGTGAGGGGGTGAAGGGGTGAGGGAGTGAAGCTTCTAGCTACTCCTCTACTCCTCTACCCCTTTACTCCTCTACCCCTTTACTAACACTTACTGAATCACTAAATCTGAGTTCAATGTCAGGTTCAGGTCTGCATTGGGATTGACAGTGAAGAGGTCAATGCGATCGGCAAACAAAAGGCTTAACCCAGCGCCTACCACGGCTCCAGGAATGACTTCCCAGCCCTCAATTTTGCGATCGCCCGTGACGGCTGCAATGCCTAGTGCCGCACCCGCACCGACTAGAGTTCCAGCCACGATCTTGTCATTGGAAACGCCTTTGCGGATCTGTTCTGTGGTGGTAATCAGGTTAGACGCAGCATCGATCCGATACCGTCTGCCATTGGGTAACACCAGTTCACCCGCGACAAATTGAACCCCTTGGGGAGTCGTTCTCAGTTGACCGACCACATCACTGCCAGCGGGAATCAATACCTGCCCCTGGGAAGTGACCACGTTCTGAGCCACCTTCATAGTCAGCGGAATCGGTGGCTCGTTCTTCGCTAACAACAGTCTATCTACCCCTGGATATCGAATGGGAATGACGGTGCCGGCAGGAATTCTGATCCCCACCGGGCCTCCCACAATGTAGGGGGATTGCACGGGCGGCAGTTGTCCAGTGCTGACCAATGCCTGATATACAAACGCTGCAACATCGGCACGGCTGGCGGTCTGGTTAGGATTCAAGTAGCGAATATCGGGATAATTGACCACCATCCGACGTTCTGTGGCAGCAGCGATCGCAGTACGAGCATAGGGAGGGATGGTACTGGCATCCGCAAAGATGGATAGAGTGGTATCAATGGGTGTGGTAGGGAGATATCGCAGGCCGCTGGCTAAAGATACCAATACTTGAGCACGGGGAATGTTTTCTTCGGGTCGGAAGTTGCCACCGGGGTAGCCGGACATAAAGCCCATTGTATAGGCTCGCTCAATTCCTCCCCGGTTCCAGAAATTCGGCGGTACATCTCGAAATTCGATCGGCTCTCGAATTTTGGGCATATTGAAAGCCCGATTGATCATGGCCGCAAATTCAGCCCGGGTGACGGGTTGCTCTGGACGAAAGGTGCCATCGGGAAATCCCACCACAATCCCACGTGCCGCTAATCCATAAATAAATGGGGCTGCCCAATAGTCCCTCGATACATCCGGGAAAGCAGTTTGAGCAGCAGTTTGGGCAGAGGTTGGGGCAGCCATGACAAACGGTGCAACTGTCCCTGTTGTAAGAGTCAGGGCAACTAGCAGAGCCGTCCCTGATTTCAAAGTACTGGATTTCACCATGGGTGGATTCTCCGAGAATGGGCGATTAGCAGCGTCTTTTTTGGGAGCACTCCTGCCATACTGAAAATATTCAGCAGAGTAAAATAACAAGACCGCTATCCCAAATGGGTTGTTAAGGAACTTTCTGAATCGGGTACATAGACCGGGAAATACCTTAAATTCCCCTACTAGACTGAGCTATTCCAGAAAGCCTATTGAGGATGCAAATGCATGATACTCCCAGAAACGTCTACTGAACGATTAATCGACGTTTACTTTGGGAGTATCAAAGTTCTGCTAACCCCAGAGGCTGCTTTTTATTCTTAAGCCTCGATAATCACCCGCAAATTGCCGCGTTTTTTAGAAACCCGGCAGGCTGTTGCACCGTTGGCCCGCTCAAATTCCAGGTCTAACAGGGTGGGGCCAACCCGGAGATTATGCAGGGAAAGGGAGGAAATCGAGGCAGGCAATGTTGGGTCAATAATGCGCAGGGTATTACTGGGAGCATCAGGTACCAGGTTGACCATCATGTGCAGTAATTGGAAGATGCTGCCCGTAGCCCACGCTTGCGGGGTGCAGGCGACTGGATATTGCACCGGATCACTATCGTCGGTACGCTCAAATCCGCAAAAGAGTTCGGGTGGACGTTGATAAGGCTGGCGCTTGGTCATATCCAGAATTCCTTCAGCCAGTTCCAGCGCCTGGTCAATCAGCCCCAGAGAGCGTAATCCCATGGCAGTTAAAGCATTGTCATGGGGCCAGACGGAGCCGATATGATAGCCCATCGGGTTATAGGCTGGAGATAGGCTGCTGAGTGTGCGAATTCCCCAACCATTGAACATATCGGGTGCCCGCAACCGTTCAGCGACACTGTAAGCTTTCTCCGGAGTGAAAATTCCCAGGCTCAGACAATGGCCTGGATTAGAGGTGATGCTGTCTACGGGTTTGCCTTCCCCATCCAGCGCCAGAGCACAGTAATCCTGGTCTTCCATCCAAAAATCCCGGTTGAAGCGGAATTTTAGGTCGCGGGCTTCTTCTTCCCAGCGATCGGCCAGGTCAATTCGTTTCTTCATCCGGGCAATTTGGGCTAACCGAACCTTGGCCGCATACACATAACCCTGCACTTCACAGAGGGAAATTGCCCCCTGAGCCAGTTGCCCGCGACGATTAACAATGCAATCTCCAGAGTCTTTCCAGCCCTGGTTATCCAGCCCCCGCCGAGATTTACGGAAGTAGCTCAGGTAACCGGTTTCCTTCATGCTGCGATCGATCCAGTCCATCGCTGCCAGAGCATTGGGCCACAGGGCCTCCAGGGTTTCCTGGTCAGCCGTCCAGGCGAAATGCTCGGTATACAGCATGATCCAGAGCGGGGTTGCATCCACGGTGCCATAGTAGGGTGTATGGGGAATTTCCTGGCAGCGGGCCATCTCACCAAAGCGAATTTCGTGCAAGATTTTACCCGGTTGCTCATCTCGCCACTCGTCATCTTCTTGCCCCTGGTAATAAGCCAGAATTTTCAGCGTTTCACGGGCAATTTGCGGATCCAGCATCAATACTTGAGAAGCCGCAATGATAGAATCCCGACCAAACAGCGTGGAAAACCAGGGAACTCCAGCAGAAAGTGCTTTGCCCTGGCTAAAGGTTTGCCGCAGGAGATAAATATCTTGCTCTGCCCGCTCAATAATTTGATTAAAGGTATTTTTGTCGGCGCGAATTTGCGTCACCTGTTGCCGCCAGCTTTGTTCTTCCATGACTTCAGCGGCTTTGGCCTGTCCTAGAGTCACGGGAGGGCTAACGGTAGAAGCCGATCGCCCATTAATCAGCATTTGTAGCCGATAACCGAGAAGTTGCTTCTCGTGGGACTGCAGGTCTAACCGCCAGATCGCTGTATTGCCTTTCAGGTAATCGGGGCAACGGTTCACAAAGGAAATTTGAGACTCCATGAGGGAGCCATCTAGCCCCTGGTAGGCGAGGATCAGTTCAGAGGGGGAGGCAGTGGACGAGGGGAAGGGTGAGTGAGAGTGGAAGGGAATGCACTGAGAGTCTTGAGTCGTTGCTTGAGGCTCATCTGCGATCGTGGGATTTTCTAGCTGCAAGTCGTCAGGTGGTTGGGGAGGAAGAACACGCAGCAGTTGTCCCCGGCGTTCTCGATTGAAGCCACGAATTTCAAATAGGTCAATAAAGTCAGCATCGAAGCTGAGGCTGATTTCGAAACTAGCAGGGGTAGTGCTGTAGTTGGCAATTTCAATTTCTTCAAATAGGCCGCCATTCAAAACCATTTCGCGCTTAATACCAATCGATTTGGCTTGAATGGTTTCGCCAATGTAAGGATTAGTACACAGCACTGAAATGGCAAATCCTTTATCGGCTGTACTGCTAAGCAGAATCGGCGATCGCCCCTCAATCTGCAACTCCAGGCGACTGAGAAAGCGAGAATCTTTGCAGAACAGTCCCATACCAGCGCTGCGATCGGCTTCTACGCAGCCGCCAATATTGCCCAGCGTATCTGTCAGCAAGAATAGGTCATCATCTTTGAGCGTGAGCGTCGGTTGAGGACGTTCACTGAGTACACAAGGCCATTCCGGAATCATCAACTGGTCGGCTCGTACAAAAGTCCGACCATCAATTTCAATCGTCTCTAGTGTCATGCTATCCATTCAACTTAATCGACCGCCTTTCTTAGCGTAGTCGATCGATTCAGAATGGCGGGCGGTTTATACAAGGTTTGAAATTACCTGCGGGGAATTTTGAAAAGCCTCGAATTTAGGTGATGCAAAAGCGCGGATGGCCCGCACTGTTGCATGGTGAAATTCCTCAAGCTGCAGGAATGCCATCAGTAGCGATCGCAATCCTAGAGCCTGAAAAATAGTTTGCAACAAACCGTCATTGATTCCGAAATTCTCTGGCTCGTTCTAGCAGGTTCCCCCAGCGCTTCTGTACTTGTTTGGCAGTGATCTTGAGAGTTGCCCCAATTTGCTGGTCATCCTGGTGTTCTTGCTTCAGGTGCAGCAGGTTGATCTGTTCAGGAGTCAGTTGGCTCAGAAACACCTCCCACTGCTGAGTAGACAGGCCCAAATTTTGATCCAGGTCGGCTCCTAACCACTGGTGAACAAGTTTCCAGTTATGGGAACGGGCGAACTTCTCGACATGATACTTAAAGCGCTGTTGTAGATAGTCCCGTTTGCGCGGAGTCAGTTGCAAAATGTCATCAATTTCAGGTGCAGAGTGGTCTTTCAGTTTGAGTACTAAATAGTCAATGCAGTCATTCTGCCCTTCTGACTTGAGATATTGGATGAGTTCAGAAATCACTCGATCGCGCAGCACACTTTCTGAGGAATCGACAGCGTCCGTAACCATGTGTTCCCGCAGTTGCTGCACAATTGGTTCCCGGTTATGCGCTTCTGCTTCTTCTCCCTTAGCTGACTCCAGAGCCTGTTCAATGTCCACCGCCACTTCGATCGGTTGCCGCTGACCAAACCGTTGAGCACGCAGCACAATTAACTGCTGATTCTGACCACCCGGTAAACCAATCCGCCGCTTAGCATATTGTTCAGTAAAAGCCATATACTCGGCCAACTCTAAGCGAGTGCGGGGTTGATACGTCTCTGCCAGGTCATTTTCCCGGCGAAATGCTTTGAGAGACTCAGTGTAAAACCCTTGGAGAAAATCTTCAATTAAGTTATATCGGGCTTGAAACCCCAACTGCAGGCGGGCAGGGGCCACATAGCGATAGACGATCGATCCCAGGGTACTGTGCAGTTCTACGCGACCCCGCTGGGAACCCAACTGGTAATAGGTCAGACACTTTTGCAGGCGATGTCTGGCCAGAGAAATTTGCCAGGATTGAGCATCTTCTGAAATCTGGATCCGGCCACTTTTTTGACAAACTCGCTCTACTTCTGCGGCGATCCGGGCGGCTAAAATTTCTGCGTTGTCGTTAATATTTTTGACTTCCGCTCTTAATTCCTGGGCCAGCAATTCGGTAAGTGTTTTCTGATCTAGAAACTGACTGGACGAGGGCAATGCCACTAGCAGCGGTCGTGGCTCTACACGCAGCCACCGCTTGTTTTGAGAAGTGTCGGCGGGCGATCGCTTACCCTTACCAGCAGGCTGACCAGAAACCGTTCCAGAACAAGATACAAGAGATTCAGTATTCATAACCCGGTAGTGCACATATACAGGGAGCGTCAGGACAGAAGGAGAAGCGACATTCAGTAATGCGCTTAACTGGCCCAATCGGGTGCTGGCCAACTGTCATCACTAGCTACACAGGCAAATGAAGCAACTACGGTCATCTTCCCGTGTAGTGTGGCACTTCTTAAAGTGGACAGCTACAGGCTAGTGAACCCTATTAACCATTAACTATGCGATGGGCTGTTATCCGGATAACTTGGAAAAATTGTCTGGAGAAATTCAAGTCACTTCTGCCACCCATGTTTCTATGGCTTCCCATCCCAGACCTTTGCGCACTACAATAGGTTCCCCACTGGTCATATCTAGAATGGTAGAAACCTGATATCCCGGATCTCGCCCGTCATCCACAATCACGTCCACCAGCTTCTCTAGACTGTCAAACAACTCAAAGCGGGAGGGAAACAAAGTTTCTGGCTTATGAGAATTTTCCTCCTCCAGCACATGGGCTGAGGCGGAAATGATGGGATGATCCAAACGACTCAACAGAGCCTGACAGATGGGATGATCGGGTACCCGAATTCCCGTTGTGCGTCGTTTGGGACTCATCACCAGTTTCGGTACTAATTTTGTAGCAGGCAGCAAAAAGGTGTAAGGCCCTGGAATCAGCCGTCGCATTAAACGGTAGGCTTCATCACTGACAACCGCGTATTGTGCAATGTTAGACAGAGAAGGGCACAGAAAGGTTAGCGGCTTATCGTTTGAGAGTTGTTTAATTTGCCGCACCCGTTGAATGGCACTTTTGGAGTTAAGATCACACCCGATCGCATACACCGTATCGGTTGGATACAACATGACTGCTCCATGCTGCAAATCATCCACAATGGAGACCACAGTTCGAGTTTGCGGATTGTCTGGGTGGAGAGTATAAACAGTTACCATGAATTAAACGAGGTAGGGGGTTAGAGGTAAGAATGGAAAGATGAACGAGAAACACTGTGATGGGGAAGGACGACATCAATGGTTAAGATTGCCTATCTAGACTGCCCAACGGGAATTGCTGGAGATATGTGCCTGGGTGCCCTGATCGATTTAGGTGTTCCTCTAGAGTATTTAATCGACCAGCTAGGACGGTTGGGAATCGCCCAGGAATACAAACTGTGGACGGAAACAGTCCGTCGCAATAGCCAGCGGGCCACCAAATTTCATGTTGATCTCGTCCTTAACTCCACAGAAATCACCCATTCCGATGCCTTCACGACTTTCGATCACGAAGCTCATCAAGGCCACGTCCATTCTGCTACAGAAGAGGCAGCTTCCAACACCCCTTTCGCTCACTCCCACCCCCATCATCCTG
>NZ_JBRAGO010000003.1:0-5388 GCF_052746595.1 Leptodesmis sp. | reverse complement strand
CCCACTCCTCCACCCCTGCACCGTTTGGCTGACTCTCACGGAAGCCCCTCTATCCACCCTCACCCACCTGTCCGCCACTTCCCTGATATTGAGCAACTCATCCTGCAAGCCCAACTTCCCCGACGGGCAGAAGTCTGGAGCCTGACCGTATTTCGCAAGCTGGCTGAGGCTGAAGGTGCTGTTCATGGGGTGCCTCCGGAGCAGGTTCACTTTCATGAAGTCGGTGCAACGGATGCTCTGGTAGACATTATTGGTACCTGTCTGGGTCTGGATTGGTTGGGCATCGATCGCCTCTACTGTTCAGCCTTGCCCACGGGAGGAGGCTGCATTCGGGCTGCTCATGGTCGCTTACCCGTTCCTACACCTGCTGTGTTGAAACTGTTCGAGATGGGCCAGGTACCGATTTACAGCAATGGAATTGAGAAAGAGTTAGTCACGCCTACGGGAGCGGCGATCGCCACCACCCTGGCCACCCAATTTGGTCCTCCCCCACCCATGATTCTGCACAAAGTCGGATTAGGAGCCGGAAGTCGGGATTTGTCTCTACCGAATATTTTGCGGCTGTGGATTGGGGCAGAGACGACAGAAGGCAGTAGGTTTGGAGTGGAGGAGTGGAGCGGTGGAGGAGTGGGGGAAGCAGAGGGAGATGGGGAAGATGAGGAAGGTGAGAGAGAAATTCAAAATTCAAAATTCAAAGTTCAAAATTCTCGTGCCGCAATCCAAAATCCAAAATCCAAAATCCAAAATTTCACTCCCCCTAATCCTCAACCCCTAATCCCTAATCTCACTACCCAAGCCATCGCTGTCCTGGAAACCCAAATCGACGACTTGAATCCGCAGGCGATCGCCTATGTGCTGGAAGTTCTCCTGGAAGCGGGGGCACTGGATGTGTTTACGCAGGCGATCGGCATGAAAAAGTCGCGTCCGGGGGTGCTGCTGACGGTGATTTGTCAACCGGAGGATGTTGCTCGGTGTGAGGTAATTCTGTTTCGCGAAACGACGACGCTGGGCATTCGCCGATCGCTCCAGGAACGTCAGATTCTGCCGCGTGAGTTGCAATCTGTGGAGACAGCGTATGGGCCAGTACGGGTGAAGGTGGCCTGGGCGGAGGGGCGCGATCGACCTCCTACGAATGTTCAGCCCGAATACGAGGACTGCGCCCAACTAGCCCGCTCTCATAATCAACCCTGGCGACAGATCCAGCGGGCAGCCTTAGAAAGCTGGTATCGGCAAAACGGTGCGGAGTGAGAAGTTTTGAGTTGAAGTGAGAACTTAATACTCAAAACTTAAAACTTTAGTGCAGTTCTGCCCAACGCTGCTGCAAATCCTGGATAGAGAATATGGCCTGAAAGGGGATACCAGCCTGTTGATAAACTTCGGTTCCCCCCTGCTGGCGATCGACCAGGGCCAGCACTCCGTTCACGACATATCCGGCAGCCTGTAGCCGTTCTACCGCTTTCAGCGCTGATTGTCCGGTCGTCACCACATCTTCCAATACGGTAACTGGAGTGCCAGGAGGTAAGGTTGGCCCTTCAATATACGCCTGGGTGCCGTGGCCTTTGGCTTCTTTACGAACGATCAGGGCGGTCAGCGATCGACCTTCGTAAGCGGCTACGACACTGGTGGCTGTAACCATTGGATCGGCTCCTAAAGTCAGTCCTGCCACGGCCTGAGTGTCTGCTGGCAGCAGGGATAGCAGCATCCGACCTACGGCTACCCCCCCTTCAGGATGAAGCGTCACCTGTTTCCCGTTGATGTAGTAAGTACTTCGCTGTCCAGAGGAGAGGACAAAATCGCCTTCTTCATAAGCCACTTCGCAGAATAGATCCAGGAGTTTCTGCCGGAGGGTAACGAGATCAACGGTAGCAAGCGATAAGGAAGTCATCATGAATGCTGCACAGGATGGAGGTGTGAATTGATTGATGCGTTACCTTGGCACTCACGCATCCTACATAAATTCGGTTTGTTGCTTGGCTGTAAACCTTCTGCAATCAAGCCGTAACTTCTTCAAAGTGAATAATGTCTTGTCGAGGATCGGCATGGCTCACCCGCAGTTGCAGATGGTCGCCAGGATAGACGGAGCGGGTAAAGCGCATGGCTAATTCCAGTCCCAAATCTTCCAGCAATACCAGGCCCAGGTTGTCCTGTTCCCGTAACCAGCGCAACATTAAAGCGTGCCAGATCTCGTTGGGAGATCGCCGCAGAAACTCCAGTCCCCAATAGCGGTTGGTTTGCCGCTCAACCAGAACGGCTTCCTGAACGGTAGTGCTGACGCTTAAGGTTAACTCCTGCATTTCTTCTGCTGAGAAGGGTAAAGGCGCACCCCGCAGGTGAGCTTTGATCTGGAAATGGGCCAATAAGTCACTGTAACGACGAATCGGAGAAGTCACCTGAGTATAGGTTTCCAGTCCTAAACTGGCGTGACGGGCTGGGGTAATGCTCATCTCGCTGCGAGGCATACAGCGACGAATCGCACACGAACGCACCGGCCCTGCTGGAAGTAGCAATAACTCTTCTTCGGGCGGCAATTCAGGCTGGGGCTGATTGCGGAAGGGAATGGGGATGCTATGGGTCTGACCGTAGTGGGCTGCGGCTTCTCCTGCCAGAATCATCATTTCTGCAACGAGTTGCCGGGCCAGGGAGTTATGTAGCACATCAATGGTAATCTCGCCGTCTTTCACCTTAATCGAGGATTCCGGCATGTTGATGCTGATTGCGCCCTGAGACTGCCGCCACTGTTGCCGCAGTTTAGCCCACTGAGCAATCGCTTCCAATTCCGACTCGCCCTGCACGCCTCCCAATTCCAGCATCTCATCCACATCCTCGTAGGTGAGGCGGTAGGTGGCTTTAATATGGCTGGTATGAATTGAGTAGTCTGCGATCGCCCCCATTTCATCCAGAGTGATACCAAAGCTGAGAGCGCAGCAGATCTGTCCCTGTCTCAGACTCATGGGGCCAGTTGCCAGTTCTGAAGGGAACATAGGAACCATCCCGGTGGGCAGATACACTGTTGTACTGCGGCGACGGGCTTCTAAATCCAGTTCATCTCCCGGTAGTACCCAGCGACTGGGATCTGCAATGTGAATCCACAGGCGTTGCTTGCCGTCTGGTAAATATTCCAGGCTGAGACCATCATCAATTTCGCTCGTACTTTCATCGTCGATCGTATAGACCTTGAGGTGAGTCAGGTCCAGGCGATCAGGATGCAGATCGGCAGGGGGAGAAGCTAAGCGGTTTTGCACCACTTCCAATACCTTTGGTGGAAATTGAACCGGAATTTGACTGCGACGCAAAAACAAATTCTCATGGGGATCCCAGAGGCCTAGATCAACCAGAAGTTGAAAAGCAGCTTGCGGCGTTTCAGGTCGTTTCAAGTGTAACAGGGTTTCTGTGGCGGGTGTCCGGTGAGTTGCCTCCTCACCCATTACGGCAAACCGTTCCAAGGCTTCTAAGCGAGGCCGATCGCCCGCCTGCCACTCTACCGGTTCTCCTGCTAATCGCTGCTGCAGACGATCGATAAAGCCCTGCCACTCCCGTTGTCGCTGCGCCTCCATCGTCATCTGATGCTTCAGTTCGGCTACCTGGGTTTTAGAGCGAGGTTCGTACCGTTCGCCCTTGAGCTTGAAGTACAGCTTGTCTTCAGAGAGGAGCCAATAAGCAGCGTAACTGAGCGGTGGACTTTGGTCAGAAAACAGCAACAAAGCCATTTCCGCTGGATTGACGGTTTTCCCGTCTTCCACCAGCAATTCCCAGGCTACTTCCAAACTGGATGGATCCAGATAAGGCTCCACCTGCTGGATAAACCCCTTAATCTCGGAAGGCTTGTAGAAACCCTCCACCTCGTAAGTAATCTCGCGAGGATGCAGGGTATGAGATTGGCCACGATCGTCTATGGCAATCCAGTGCTTTTTGCCCTCTGGACGCTCTAAAACAGCAAGGCGACGGTGACGAAGCCACTCTGCCGCAGGATTCTCGCTGTTGGTTCTAAATTCAACAAGGGTTCCCTTCTCCATTGAATTCAACCGCTAACGAGGTAGAGAGGCCCGACCTGAGACAAATTAACCTTCTTTGTTGATGAAGGGTAACAAAGCCAGAATACGTGCCCGCTTAATTGCCTGAGTCAGATCCCGTTGTTGTTTAGCGGTTAATCCCGTAATTCGGCGAGGCAAAATCTTTCCCCGCTCGGTAATAAACTTACGCAGCAGATCGACATCTTTGTAGTCGATCGGTTCATCAGGTTTGATCGGAGATACGCGGCGACGAAGATAGGTCATGGTTTAAGCAGTGTTTAGAGTTTAACAATCAATTAGTTTTAAGGTTTAAGTGTTGAGCTTTAAGTTCAATTCTGAGCCAAGCAGATGTGCAATAGTCGTGCTCCTTGTAACTTAAAACTTAGAACTCAAAACTCATCACTTAATTTCTTTATGCAGGGTGTGTTTGTTGCAGTGAGGGCAGAACTTTTTCAGTTCTAAGCGGGCAGTGGTGTTCCGCCGATTCTTTTTAGTCGTGTACCGAGAAACCCCTGGAGAGCGCTTGTCGGGGTTGGTGCGACACTCGGTACATTCGAGTGTGACAATAATACGAACATCTTTAGCCTTAGCCATAGTCCTACAAGCTCGATCGCGAGACAAAATTTAGACACAATCGTCTATTATTTCACAGGATGCCAAACTTCTGCAATGAGGAAAGGAGATGATTCCGGCTAGCGAAGCGGAGCAACAAATTCTCAGCCTGGTACAGCCTCTAGATCGCGATCGCGATACGGAACAAGTACCCCTGCTGAACGCTGCAGGCCGCATTCTCGCAGAACCTGTAAGCAGTTCTCTGGACTTTCCTCACTGGGATAATTCAGCGATGGACGGTTATGCCGTTCGCTATGCCGATGTGCAGAACTGTACGCCCGATCGTCCTGTGACATTAACGATCGTTGAAGAAATTCCTGCCGGATACCAACCGCAAAAAACCGTGCAATCTGGGCAGGCGGCCCGAATTCTCACAGGTTCCATGCTTCCCGCAGGGGCAGATACGGTGGTGATGCAGGAAGACACACAGCGGCAGGGCGATCGAGTAACCGTTCTGACGGCTCCCAAACCACATGCCTTTGTCCGTCATCAAGGAGCCTATTATCAAGCCGGAACGCCCCTATTACCCGCTGGATGCAAACTGCAGGCGACCGAAATTGCAGTTCTGGCTGCTGCTCAACAGGCCAATGTGAAGGTTTATCGTCGTCCTCGCGTGGCCATTTTGTCTATTGGGAGTGAATTAGTTGGCCTCGATCGCCCCCTGCAGCCTGGGCAACTGGTGGACTCGAACCAATACGCCCTCGCCACTCTAGTTGCCCAGGCTGGAGCAGAACCTGTGCCAATGGGCATTGTTCCGGACGACCTG
>NZ_JBRAGO010000002.1:0-105572 GCF_052746595.1 Leptodesmis sp. | reverse complement strand
TCAACCCCGTTCTGCTCGTGCCCGATATGACGTTTCTAGTTTACCGGGAGTGCTGTATGCTGAACCTTTTCGCTCTCTGCCTGCCCGCTTACGGTACGAACATCGATCGCGTCAAATTGCCATTTTGCGATTAGAATCGCAGGGAGAATTGCGGCAGTTGGTCGATCTCAATCTCCATCCTGTTCCTCTCCCCCCGGATGGGATGCTGTTGACGACGAAATTGGCGGAACTGTTGCATGTGAAAGTGGGCAATCGCTTAATGGTGGAAGTTCTGGAAGGCGATCGTCCAATTCGCACCGTACTTGTAGCGGGAACGATTGATGAATTGCTGAGTATTTCTGCTTATATGGATATTCACGCCCTGAATCGACTGATGCAGGAAGGAGAACCTATATCCGGTGCTTTTCTGGCGGTAGATGAACGGCAGTTAGACAACCTGTATTCCCTGCTGAAACGCACTCCTGTGGTAGCCAGCGTCTCTCTCCGGCAGGCCATGATGCAACACATGCAAGAGACGATCGCCCGCAGTCAAAAGATCATGAACGTGACGGAGGTCATCTTTGCCTGCATCATTGCCTTTGGCGTAATTTACAACGCTGCCCGGATTTCCCTTTCAGAGCGCAGTCGAGAATTAGCAACCCTGCGAATCATTGGCTTTTCTCAGCGGCAAATTGCAGTGGTTTTGTTGGGAGAACAGGCAGTCTTAACAGTCGCTGCTATTTCCATTGGGTGTGCTTTAGGCTATGGTCTGGCGGCTCTGCTCACCCTCGCCTATAACACCGAACTTTACCGCTTTCCGTTGATTGTTACCAAAGCCAGTTACCTATTTGCCTGTAGTATGATTATGATTGCAGCTCTGCTATCGGGTCTGTTTATTAATCATCAATTGAGAGGTTTAGATCTAATTGCTGTATTAAAAATAGCAGAGTAATTGGATTTTAGATTTTAGATTTTGAATTGGAGTTTGTCTAAGTTGAATTTAGTTTATTTAAATTGGAGTTAGTATGATGACGAGTCAGGTACAACAAAATTTTCAGAAAAATTTCCAATCAGAGAAGCGATCGCCCATTCGAGTGCTTATTCTGGGTGCAGCAGGTCGGGATTTTCATAACTTTAATCAGGTTTACCGGGATCATCCTGAGTATGAAGTGGTGGCGTTTACGGCTACTCAGATTACAGGCATCAGCGATCGCTGCTATCCGACTTCCCTGGCCGGCTCGCTCTACCCAGATGGCATTCCCATCCTGCCAGAAGCTCAATTGGAAGATTTGTGTCAGAAGTTTGCGATCGACCAGGTGGTGTTTGCCTACAGTGATGTTCCCCATGCTCAGGTAATGCACGTTGCCTCCCGTGCTCTGGCTCAGGGGGCCGACTTCATCCTGCTGGGGCCAACTCGCACCATGCTGAAAGCTCCTATTCCCGTGATCGCGGTATCTGCGGTACGCACAGGGTGCGGCAAATCTCAAACCGCCCGCTGGCTTTCCCAACAGTTGCGGCAACGAGGATTGAGAGTGGCTGTTCTGCGTCATCCCATGCCCTACGGGGATCTGGCCCAACAGGCGGTACAACGGTTTGCCTCCCTTGCCGACCTGGATGCCGCTCACTGCACGATCGAAGAACGGGAGGAATACGAACCCCATCTGGCGATCGGCAATGTGGTGTATGCCGGGGTGGACTATAGCCAGATCGTCGCACAAGCTGCCTCAGAAGCAGACATCATTCTCTGGGATGGGGGCAACAATGATTTTCCCTTCCTGGTGCCCGATTTGCATATTGTTCTGGTGGATCCTCTGCGTCCTGGTCATGAAACCACTCATCATCCGGGCGAAACCGTGTTGCGAATGGCGGATGTGGTTATGATTGCCAAAGTGGATGCTGCAGCAACGGCAGTAGTCCAGCAGGTGGCTGAAACTGTCCGCAGTATCAATCCCAGAGCGACGATCGTTCGGGCGGCTTCTCCGATTCAGTTAGAGGGAAGCGATCGGGTACGAGGAAAACGGGTGCTGGTGGTGGAAGATGGCCCGACCACGACCCACGGCGGCATGCCCTATGGAGCAGGTTATGTGGCCGCGACTCAGGCTCAACCTGCTGAAGTTATCGATCCTCGTGCCTATGCGGTTCCTGAAATTACCACTGTCTATACCCAGTATCCCCACATTGGAGCTATCCTTCCGACAATGGGCTATTCTGCTGCTCAACTGGCAGGCTTACAGCAAACCATTAATCAGGCGGATGCTGACCTTGTGGTTGCCGCCACTCCCATTAATCTGGGAGCACTGATTCGGGTAAATAAACCCATTCTGCGTGCTCGCTATGAATTTGCCGAAATCGGTGAACCTAGCCTCAGTACTCAACTTGAGCAGTTTCTATCTATGCAGCCAGAGTTCTCAAAGGTTTAGCTCAGGATAGACAGATTTTTTGTTTCCCCTTGCAATAAGGGGTGTGTAATCATAGTCCCAAATTTTTGAACCAGAGTTTTTCAAAGCTAAATCCTGGAATTGTCTGGGCAGAGATCGCCGCTTGTTGCAAATCGGCGATCGTCAACTCAAACCCGTATTCCCTGGCTAAGGCGATCGCGGTTTCGGGAGACTGGCACTGTTTCAGTTTTTGGTTCAGGTCTGGCAGAGATTGAGCTTGTTCAAAAAAAGCGCGAGTTGTTCCATCCAGCAACATGATCCAGTGTTGAAAGGCGGTTTGAGCAATTTCTCGGAAGTCTTCTGGAGTCAGTTCTAGCCCCTGTTCATGTGCCAAGGCCATCAATTCACCAGGAGACTGAATCGTGTTGAGCCGTTCCTGGAGTTCAGTAGATGCAGCAATTCTGGCATTCAATTCTTGCAGCGATCGTGATGACATAATTCCTCCCTCTCTGTTCATGTCCACCGTACCGTATTATCTAAGGCTGGACGACTGAAGGCAGGCGAGTATGGAAAATCTGACTGTAGAAGTGCTGGTTGTGGGAGGCGGAACCGGAGGCACGGCGGCGGCCCTGCAGGCGGCGCGTCGAGGAGCCAAAACTCTTCTGGTTAGCGAGTTTCCCTGGTTAGGAGGAATGCTCACCAGTGCTGGAGTCGTCGCTCCAGATGGCAATGAGTTGGAAGCATGGCAAACAGGAATCTGGGGCGCTTATTTGCAGCAACTACGTCAGCGCCAACCGGAAGGTTTAGATCATGGTTGGGTCAGTTTCTTCACCTACGATCCCCGCATTGGTGCCCAGATTTTTCAGGACTGGGTGGATGAGTTACCCAATTTGCAATGGCTCAGTGGACAGGTGCCTTTAGAAGTTCTGAAGCAGGGCGATCGCGTCATTGGTGTCCGCTTTCCGAATTTCACCGTACACGCCCAGATTGTCCTGGATGGCACCGAACTGGGCGATCTGTTAGCCCTGGGAGACATTCCACATCGCTGGGGCTGGGAATTGCAAGCCGAATTTGGTGAACCCAGCGCCCCGATTGCCCCCAACTTTCTGACCCAGACCTATCCTGTTCAGGCTCCCACCTGGGTCGTGATCCTGCAGGATTTTGGGGAAGCTAACGCTGCTCGCCTGATCCCAGCCCCACCTAACGAACAGAGCGATCGCTTTACCGGAGCCTGGGATAACTACGGAGGCGAAAAATTTCTCAACTACGGACGCTTGCCGGAAAACCGCTTCATGATCAATTGGCCGATTCGCGGCAATGATTATGGCGAAGGCGTTCAGCGTTTAATCGGCAGTCCAGAGGAGCGATCGCAATTCCTGCAAGCAGCCCGCTGGCACACCCAAAGCTTTGCCCGCTACATTCAAACCCACCTGGGGCAGCGCTACGGCCTTGCTACCGATATCTTCCCCACTCTTCCTGAAATCCAAAATCCAAAATCTAAAATCCAAAATTCCCTCGGCGGTGGTGCCTACGCTCTACATCCCTATTACCGGGAAAGCCGCCGATTGCAAGGACTGGTCACTATTCGAGAACAAGATCTGTTGCCGATCGCCAAAGGCCAGGTTGCCCCTTTACCAATTTCCGTTTCAGCCACAGGTTGTTTGCAGGTGAATAACCTCTGTGATGCGATCGCAATCGGCAACTATGCCAACGATCATCACTATCCCAGTGGCGATATCCCCTTGCAACCCAAATCGATTCGCTGGGGAGGACGCTGGACAGGAACGCCGTTTACCATTCCTTATCGAGCACTGATCCCATCCGCGATCGACGGCCTGTTAGCGTGTGAAAAAAATATTTCTGTGTCCCATATCGCTAATGGCGCGACTCGCCTGCAACCCGTTGTGCTGGGAATCGGTCAGGCTGCAGGTATGGCCGCCGCCCTTTGTGTGGAACAAGGATGTCAACCGCGAGAGTTAAATGTGCGATCGCTCCAGGAAGCCCTGTTACAGGATCCCATTGCTCCCGCTGCTGTAATTCCCCTATTCAACCTGGAACCCGACCATCCTGACTGGCTTTACTGGCAAACCTATTACTTAGATCATCCAGAAAATTATCCTGCCAGCGGTTACTGTCCCTGCCAACCTGTTTCGCTAAAAGCAAGCATAGACACGGCCAGAGCGTTATCTCCAGGACAACCTGCATCCTGCCAGCAGGTGTTTATAGGAACCTTTACCCGGCGGAATATCCAGGACTATTGTTTAACTGTCTACCATCCCAATCCTGTGCAAGGACAGCAGTTGGCGATTGTGACTCTGCGATCGGAGATCAATCAAGCTCTGGAAAACTTGCAGAATGGCCAAACCATAGCCATCACTGGAATGCTCAATTGGTCAGGAGAATGGATATTGGCGAATGCCATTCAACCTGGCTAAATTTAGCTTTCAGAAATTCGTAAAGCCTCTACCTGTTTCAGCTAAGTCAGAGGACTGCTGAAGGAGGGAGTGACTTTACTCGGAAGCTCCCCCAGGTCGTCATCATAAATTGTCAACTGTGCTGGTTTGCAGCGTTTCGTCACCGCTTCAATTCCTTGAGCGTCTTCCTGCTGCAAATCTTCCACATAACCGGGTTTCGCAGCTTCTGCCTCATCAGCCGTGAGAAAAGGGCCAAAGTAATAAATACAGCGGGGTGACTCTGTTTTAACTTCAACCCACCAGGCAAGCCCAACAAGGTTTATCAAACGAGTGAAAAGTTCCTGCATTACTTTCTCAAAAAATTTATTTGCAGCTTGGTGAGGGCGATGTGTCTTTAATCCACTTCAGCAATTTCTTACTTTATGATTTGTTATACTCTGCAACCTCACCTTTTTTCAACCAGGTTGACTGAAATCTATCTAATTGGAGGGGTTTAAACTGCCGTTGCCGATACACTTCATAAAGTGCCATCCCTGCTGCTACCGATGCATTCAGGCTGGGAGTGCGACCAGCAAGATGAATCGACACTAAACCATCGCAGGCTCGCTCTACCATCAGGCTCAATCCTTCTCCTTCGGCTCCAATTACCAAGGCGATCGCGCCCGTAAATTCCACGCTCTGAATCGGCTGTCCGGCCTCTGCCGCCAGCCCATAAAGCCAGAATCCTTCTGCCTTCAGTGCTTCCAGGGCACGATTTAAGTTCACCACTCTGGCCACCGGGAATGTGGCTAATGCACCTGCGGCCACTTTGACCACTGTAGCCGTGATCCCAGCCGCCCGCCGTTGCGGAATGATCAATCCCTGAGCACCAACCGCCTCTGCAGTACGGATAATCGCTCCCAGATTATGGGGATCGGTAATGCTATCTGCTACCACAATCACTGGTTGTTCAGCCTTGGCCTTGGCCTGCTGAATTAACTCCGTTAGCTCGACATATTCATAGGGTGCGATTTGTGCTGCCACCCCTTGATGAGTTGCCCCTTCCGTAATTTGATCTAAGCGACGGGGATCAACCTCATCAATGACTGTGCCGTTGGCTTTCGCTTGTTGCAGCAAGGTATGGAAGCGGGCATCGTAGCGCAATCGGGCAGTAATCCAGACCCGATTCAGGCTTTGCTGATTTTCCAGAGCTGCCAGCACAGCATGACGACCGTAAATCAGTTCTGTTTCTTCAACAGTTGGCGCAGTGATGGCAGTAGATTCAGGGGCTGCAGATCGCTCGCGATCGCTGGCATCAAAGCTTGGTGGACGACGATCGTTGTCCCGGTAAGGCCGATCATCTCGTCTCTTATCTCTTCTCGGATGGTGTTTGCTGTCTTTGCTGCGATAGGGCCGTTCTTCCCCCTCGTAGCCAAAGTCGTCCCGTTTACTGCGGCTCGTGGGACGAGTAGATTTGTTGCCTGACCGTCCTGATGCCGGACGTTTTTTTTCGGACCAGGCAGAAGTGTGTGGCCGGGATGCATCGGAACGGCGTTCAGACCGCGATCGACGCTGGGGATCGGAGGGCCGCTTTTGATCTTTCATAAGAATTACCGAGATGGAAATGAAGGGTGTGGAATTCAAGGTGAAGGGTTAAGCTCGCTCTCTATCAGGCTCAACAAATAAGCTAATCGTTGGGGGTCGGAAAGATAGAGATATCCGATCAATGTTTCTAAGCTAGTGGCTTGCTGATAGGTCTCCAGATCAATACGTTTAGGCTTCCCGTTAGCGGCATTCCGTCCCCGCTTAGTCACAGCTAACTCAGCAGGGGTCAGGTAGGGAAGCAGCGATCGCAGATGCTGGGCCTGTGATTCTGCCCTGACTTGAGCCACAACCTGATGATGGTAAGTTTGAATGCGTTTCGGTGGGGTTAAATAAAATGAACGGATATAAAGCTCAAACACGGCATCTCCTAAATAAGCCAATGCGGCTGGAGATACCTGCTGAAGCTGTTCAGGTGAAACCGATTTCCATAATAAAAAATTAGATAAGCAACCCTCTTTTAGAAGGCTGTTGGAATCCCCATCTAAATTATCTAAATCAGCAGGGTCTTGATCATAGGGGAATGCCATTCACCTGACTATAAAGAAATTTGGGACATCGCTGCCAGGTCTTGTTTGTGAGCCAGAACGCCAATTCAGCGAGTCCCTCTGCTTACAGAAATTATTCCTCGTCTTCATCCTCTGCATCTTGAGGATAGATAAAGCCTTCCGCCCGTCCGGTCAGAATGGATTTGCCGATCGACAGGGCTTTCTGAGCTTGAGCCTGCGCCTTCCGCTTCCAGGTTGCCCGGCGCATATCTCGCTTCGATTTAGAGGTTTTCTTCTTAGGAACAGCCATAGCCTGAAAGGTTCAATTTTTCACAGTCTTTCTATTGTAGCGCATGAACTCTTTACGTAGGGCTGCTTGGTTCAATTTTATTGAGTTAAAGCGGTTGAGTCAGAAAATGGTACCTCACCTTTTGGGAATTGCTCTTGATTCGGCAGGGGGAACTCTCAGTCTTGTAAAGGTTTTCAGAAGAGCCTGACTTTAAAGGATTCGACTCGTCATTATGGTATAAACTACAAAAAACCTATCAGAAAAGTAGGATTTATTGCTTCCTGTTACCTTCTGCTTGTATTGAGGTTAGGCGCTGTGGGTATTGTTGTTGAGGATGTATCGAAGCAGTTTGGTAGTTTTCAGGCCGTTAGCCATATTAATTTGAAAATTGAAAGTGGGTCACTGGTGGCTTTGTTAGGGCCTTCAGGTTCCGGCAAGTCTACCCTGTTACGCTTAATCTCTGGTCTGGAAGCGCCAGATTCTGGGCGCATCTGGTTGACAGGTGAAGATGCCACTTACCAGAGTGTGCAGGATCGGAATATTGGCTTTGTGTTCCAGCACTACGCTTTGTTCAAGCATCTCACGGTACGGAAAAATATTGCCTTTGCCCTGGAGCTACGGAAAACTCCTGCCAAAAAGATTAAGGCCCGGGTAGACGAATTACTGGAGTTAGTGCAGTTGCAGGGGTTGGGCGATCGCTACCCGTCTCAGCTATCTGGCGGACAACGACAACGAGTAGCCCTAGCCAGAGCACTGGCCGTAGAGCCAAAAGTCTTATTGTTGGACGAACCTTTTGGCGCATTGGATGCTCAGGTTCGTAAAGGGTTGAGAGCTTGGTTGCGCCGTCTCCATGATGAGGTACATGTCACCACTGTATTTGTAACTCACGATCAGGAAGAAGCGATGGAAGTGGCCGATGAAATTGTGATTATGAACAAAGGCAAGATCGAACAAATTGGTACGCCTGCCCAGATTTACGATCATCCCGCCAGCGCCTTTGTCATGAGCTTCATTGGGCCAGTAAACGTGTTGCCCAGTAGCTCCAATATTTTCCAGGCCAACGGGTTCGATTCCCCCCACCCCGAAGTTTTCCTGCGGCCTCAGGATATTTTGATTGAAACCAAATCGACAGAAGCAACGGTTCCAGCACGGGTAAGTCGGATTATCCACTTAGGGTGGGAAATTCAGGCCGAGTTAACCCTGGATGATGGTCAGGTTGTCACGGCTCATCTCAGTCGGGAACGGTTTGATGAACTGAGCTTGCAGCCCAATCAACGAGTCTTTGTCAAACCTAAAGATGCCAGAGCCTTTCCCCTGCACTATTCAATTTGAGATCAGCGATCGCGGCTTGGATTTCCGACTTCTGCCAAGCTTAGTGGTAAACCAAGTTCAGCTAGAGAACGGTTGTTTTCCTATGAGAGAAACTCGCCACTTTATCCTGAGCAGGTACACTAGGTAAGTTGAGTCGAATCTGGCCTTAAGGGTAAGTAATGGCGACATTTTTATTAGAAGTTGGCACCGAAGAACTTCCAGCAGATTTTGTGGATGAAGCGCTAGAGCAGTGGCGATCGCGCATTCCCAAAAGTCTTGCCGACCATTTCCTGCCCCCAGAAGATGTGGAATTTTTTGGCACTCCCCGGCGGCTTGCTGCCCTGATCTGGGGGTTGCCAGAGCGTCAGCCCGACCAGGAAGAAGAGGTGAAGGGGCCACCCGCCCAGGCTGCGTTTAAAGATGGGAAACCGACGAAAGCCGCAGCAGGGTTTGCTCAAAAGCAGGGAGTGGCCGTATCCGATCTGGAAATTCGCCCCACGGAGAAAGGCGATTTTGTTTTTATTCGTAAGATGATCGTTGGCCAACCGACTGCCGATATTCTTCAAACCCTGGCTCCTGAATGGATTACGGGCCTGGAAGGGAAACGGTTCATGCGCTGGGCTGATGGTGACTTGCGGTTTCCCCGTCCGATTCGCTGGCTGGTTGCCCTGCTGGATAGCGAAGTTTTGCCGATTGAACTGGTGAACGGCTCTCAAGGCTGTAAGAGCGATCGTATTTCTCAGGGCCATCGTGTACTGCACCCGGAACCAGTGATTATTCCCCATGCGGAGGAGTATGTCAGTGTGCTGAATGCGGCCTTTGTGCAGGTAGATAGAGCCAAGCGACAAAGTCTGATTCAGCAACAAATTGAAGCCAGTGCCGCTGAAGTAGGCGGTGTGGCAGTGATCAATCCAGCTTTATTGCAAGAAGTTACAAATCTGGTGGAATCGCCTTCTCCGGTGATTGGCAAGTTTGACCCAGAATTTTTGGAATTGCCGTCGGAAGTGATCATCACAGAAATGGAAAGCCATCAGCGCTATTTTCCGGTGCTGAAACAGGCGAATTCCGATGAGTTACTGCCCTACTTTATTACGATCTCCAACGGTGATCCGGCGAAGGTCCAGATCATTGCCGAAGGAAATGAGCGCGTCATCCGGGCACGCTTATCCGATGGTAAGTTCTTTTTTGATGCCGATCGCGCTGCTCCGTTAGAAAGCTATTTACCGAGATTAGAGGCCGTTACCTTCCAGGCGGATTTGAGTTCCGTGAGAGCCAAGGTAGACCGGATTGGCCTGGTCGCCGATTTGATTGCCGATCAATTGAACATTAGAGGCAGCGATCGCGCTCACATTCAACGCGCTGCCTTCTTATGCAAAGCCGATCTGGTAACCCAAATGGTGGGTGAGTTTCCAGAGTTGCAAGGCGTTATGGGCCAGAAATACGCGCTGGCGGGTGGCGAACCGGAGGCGGTTGCCAATGCCATTTTTGAGCATTACCAGCCGAGGGGAGCCAACGATCGCCTACCTGCTTCTCTCACCGGACAGGTGGTGGGGATGGCCGATCGCCTAGATACCCTGGTCAGTATTTTTGGTCTGGGGATGATTCCCAGTGGTTCCTCTGATCCCTTTGCTCTGCGTCGGGCTGCCAATGCGATCGTCAATATTGCCTGGGCTGCAGATCTGCCTCTCAATCTGGCTCAATTACTAGATCAGGTAATTGCTAACTTCGAGCGATCGTTTGCCTCCGTCATGAAACTGTCGGTTGAAGACTTACGGCAACAGTTGCAAGACTTCTTCCTGCAACGCATTCGTACCTTATTGCAAGAAGACCGAGAAATCGATTATGACCTGGTAAACGCAGTGCTGGGAGACAACGATCCGGAGTACGCTCAACGAGCGCTGGTCGATCTGCTGGATGTGCGCGATCGTGCCCTGTTCCTTCAATCCATTCGCAACAACGGTACACTCGCTACCATTTATGAAACCGTGAATCGAGCCTCACGATTGGCAGCTCAGGGAACTTTAGCAACTACTCAACTGGATCCGGCTCAGGTTATCCAACCTAAATACTTTGAAAAACCCTCAGAAAAGGCGTTTTTTAAGGCATTAGGACAGTTACACAAGCAGATGCAGGGAGAGCAAGATTATCAAAAGCTCGTCGATGCTCTGGCTGAGATTGCCCCCACTGTCGCCAACTTCTTTGATGGGCCAGACAGTGTACGGGTGATGGATCCGAATCCCGACATTAAGCAAAATCGCTTGAACTTGCTGGGGGTTTTGCGAAACCATGCTCGACTGTTAGCTGATTTTGGAGCGATCGTCAAAAGCTAATCCAAAATCTAACATCCAAAATCCAAAATCGGATTACAGGCGGCAAGTCTGCACCCCTGAAACCGGACAGGTGCAGTCTTTAATGGCTGTTTTGCGTAGGTCAAGTTCGACCAATTGCTTCAGGGACTGCAGAGGCTTTGTATCCGTAACTGGGGTATTGTACAGATCCAGGTGGGTTAGCGTTGCGATCGCTCCCAGGGGACTGACATCCGTGACCTTGGTATTAAACAAGGCCAGTTTCTTTAAGTTGATGAGAGAACTGAGGGGCTGAACATCAGCGATCGGGTTATTCCCAATAGTGAGTTCGTTGAGATTTGTCAGAGTTTGCAACGGTGAGAGATCAGAAATTTGGTTTTCAAACAGAGCTAGTGATTCTAACCGAGTTAGAGAACTCAGGGGTTGAATGTCAGAAATTTGATTTTCAAACAAGAGTAAGGTTTTCAACTGTGTTAATGCAGCCAGTGGAGTTACATCCTTAATCTGATTGTCATAGAGAGAGAGCACCGTTAACTCCGTTAAACCCGCCAGGGGCCTGATATCAGCGATCTGGTTGTTATACAGAGAAAGAGCTTGCAAGTTTTTGAGGGCGGTCAGGGGGCTGAGGTCAAAAATCTGATTGTTATAGAGCAGCAAACTGACTAAACCTGTCAACGATGCCAGCGGACTTAGATCAGAAATGCGGTTGGTGTCCAGGATCAGCGTTTGCAGATTGACGAGGGGAGCCAGCGGCTGCAAATCAGAAATCATATTGGTGTCTAGAGCCAGCCAGGTGAGATTGGTCAGGTTTGCTAAGGGACTCAGATCAGAAATTTGATTGTTGCTGAGCACCAGCACTTGCAAATTGTTGAAGCCTGCCAAAGGTCGCAGGTCGGAAATCTGGCTCCCTGCCAGAATTAAGGCGGTTTGTTCAGCCAAAGTTTTTTCTGCCTGCTGGCAATCGCCTGTCCCAGAAATGCGTAGGAGTACATTGACAGTGTGTTTTGTGGCTGGCTCCAGGGAAGTCTGAGCAGAACACCAGGCGGCAAAAGTCTTGCTTTCAGCAGATGGAGGAGATGCAGCCAGGGCTGAAAGTGAACAAAGTGGCATCGTCAAGACTGCGATCGCCCCTAACACCAGGCCCTTCATTGTTCTGATTAATCTTGCTGCTTCAGCCATGCTGCCCCCTGAAGTCTTTACAGGTTTCATCGCTATCTTATCCAAAGAATCAGGAGAAAATTGCCAAAGTCTATGAACACGATTGATGTATCTCTAGACTTCTTGCGGATGAAGTTGAGCGATCGCAATCCCATAAAAATTGAATGATTAATATAGACACTAATCAATTTGCAAGCTGAATTCAGTTCAAGCAATTGGTTTGGATTGATGGCTATCTGCAATCTTTATCAATGGCAACTGCGAAATTATAGGGTTAATTTGATGGCTAACCTCGAAGTCATCCAAACACCTTAATATTCACTTATAGATTGTATTGAAGATTCATCTAACAAAAAAACTGGATAAACCAATTGTTTTTTCGAACAACCCTGTAAACTTACTTATTAAGCAAAAATGAAATTCCGGTTCTCAACCAATCCGGTTGCAGGAATTCTCTTAAATGTTTTCCCCAGTCCTAAGAAATTGACTTATTTGTCACCCTTTATTTGGTAGAAATTAGTCAGCTTTTATTGCTTAAACCAAGGTCAGCTAGCAAATGTTGTTTTCTTACAAGAGAAACTACGTTTATGGATTTGGACAAGGCTTAGATTTAAGGATTGAAACTACTCAATCCTAATGTTTGTCTTGCAATTCCCTTATTCACTTGTACGGGTACAGGAGATTTTATGTCTGAATTTTCTAGGCTAACTCGACGCAGATTTATTGCCACGGCTGGGGCATCCGCTGCTGGTGCAATCTTCTTGAAAGGGTGTGTGGGCAATCCTCCCAGTGATACAGCAACGACCAGTCAAAGCCCCTCTGCAGCTCCTGCAGTTAACGTAGGATCTGGCGATGCACCCGAAGTCACTACTATCAAATTAGGATTTATTCCAATCGTAGAATCGGCCCCGCTGATCATTGCGAAAGAAAAGGGTTTTTTTGCCAAATACGGTATGCCTGATGTTGAAATTTCCAAGCAATCCAACTGGGCCTCTGCACGGGACAATGTTGTGAATGGATCTGCTGCAGGTGGTATTGATGGAGGGCAATGGCAAATGCCAATGCCGCACCTGATTACTGAAGGGCTGATTACCAATGGTCGTAAAACGCCCATGTATGTTGTGGCACAGTTAGTTACCAACGGTAATGGAATTGCTATATCTGGTAAGAATGCTGGTAAAGGATTGGGCCTAAAAATTAGCGATCCGGGGTACATCAAAACCTTTGAAAAAACAGAGGGTCGGAAATTTAAGGCCGCCCATACATTTCCTAATGTGAACCAGGACTTCTGGATTCGCTATTGGTTTGCAGCGAGTGGTGTTGATCCAGATAAAGATATTGATCTTCTGGCGGTTCCTCCCTCTGAAACAGTTCAAGGGATGAAAACAGGCACCATGGATGCGTTCAGTACGGGTGACCCCTGGCCCTACCGGATTGTGGCTGATGACATTGGGTTTATGGCGGCTCTCACGGAACAAATCTGGCAATCCCATCCAGAGGAGTACCTGGCGATTCGGGCTGACTGGGTAGACAAGAACCCCAAAGCAACGAAGGCAATTCTTAAGGCTGTGATGGAAGCTCAGCAGTGGTGCGATCAACCCGAAAACCGGAAAGAGCTGGTTAGCATTGTTTCGGGTCGTAACTACTTCAATGTTCCCGTTAATGTGTTAACCCCGCCCTATGAAGGAAAGTACACTATGGGCGATGGTAAGCCAGCCGTTAATGACTTCAAAGCGGGGCCTTTGTATTGGAAAGATGGCATTGGTAGTGTGTCCTATCCCTACAAGAGCCATGATCTGTGGTTCCTCACCGAAACCATCCGTTGGGACTTCCACAATGGAGCGATTAAGGATATTGACACGGCGAAGAAGTTAGTGGACAAGGTAAACCGCGAGGATCTGTGGCGAGAAGCCGCCAAGGAAGCCGGAATTGCTGCTGCAGATATTCCCAAATCCACCTCACGGGGCGTTGAAAAATTCTTTGATGGCGTGAAGTTTGATCCAGAGAAGCCAGAGGCTTACCTCGCCAGCTTAAAGATTAAGAGGGCTTAATCTTTTCCCTAATTGAAATGGGATGAGGCCGTTGCAGCGTCCCCATCCCCCATCGGCACAGTGCGAACGGCCCTGACTTAGGGACAGAGGGCGAACGCAACCCGATACCGAACATCACAATTCTTGCACTTCTTGACTTTAAAAGGATATCTCAATGGTTGCAAATGCAGGAACCCGGAGCAACGGGATGAATTTTTCGGAGTCGCTGCGATCGTTCTGGAAAAAGAGAGGCCAGGATATTATCCTCCCCATTATCGGCATTCTAGGATTTCTGGCGATCTGGCAGTTTGCCTCAATGGTGGGCTTAACGAAACTGCCTCCTCCTAGTTCCCTATTCACGGATGAAAATACCCGCGTACTATTACTCTACCCTTTCATGGATCGGGGTGGATTGGATAAGGGGCTGTTCTGGCAAACCTGGGCCAGTTTGCAACGAGTCGCACTGGGCTACACAGCAGCGGCGATCGTGGGAATTGGCATGGGCATCTTAGTCGGCACCCAACCATTAGTGAATAAGGCGTTGGATCCGCTCTTCCAGTTTCTGCGGATGATTGCGCCTTTGGCGTGGGTACCTATCACCCTGATTGCGTTGCCCAACGTGCAAACCGCTGCCATCTTTGTGATTTTCATTACCGCAGTGTGGCCGATCCTGATTAACACGACCGTGGGTGTGCAACAAATTCCCCAGGACTATAAGAATGTGGCCCGCGTGCTGCAAATTTCTCCTCGGAAATACTTCTTCAAGATTTTGATTCCTTCCGCGCTGCCTTATATCTTTACCGGATTACGGATTGCGATCGGTCTCGCCTGGTTAGCCATTATCGCCGCAGAAATCGTCATGTCTGGTGTGGTGGGGATTGGCTTCTTCATCTGGAGTGCTTATCAAAACAACTACGTGAGTGAAGTGATTCTGGCGGTGGTCTACATCGGTGCGGTGGGTCTGTTGCTCGATCGCCTGATGGCTTATCTGCAGCACAAGATCCTGCCCCCTGAAACCCGATAGGCAAAAACTGTACAGCACAGACAGAAGGATGAAGGACTATGACATCGTTTGTATCGATTGATCAGGTCGATAAGGTATTCCCCCTGACAGATGGCAATGAGTATGTTGCCCTGAAGGGAATCAATTTAGACATCAGGAAGGGAGAATTCATTTCCCTGATTGGCCACTCAGGATGCGGTAAATCCACGTTGTTAAATATGATTGCCGGTCTGGATTTGCCAACGGATGGAGTTGTGTTGCTGGATGGACAAAACATCAAGCGTCCCGGCCCAGACAAGATGGTGGTGTTCCAGAACTACTCATTGCTGCCCTGGATGAGTGTGCGGGAAAACATTGCCCTGGCGGTTGATGAAGTCATGGATGGATTGCCCAAAGCAGAGCGTGGTCAGATTGTGCAACATCACATTGAAATGGTTGGGTTGCAACCCCACGCCGATAAACCACCGGGGATGCTATCTGGCGGACAGAAGCAGCGGGTCGCGATCGCTCGTGCCCTGGCGATTCGTCCTAAGCTGTTACTGCTGGATGAACCCTTCGGGGCCTTGGATGCCCTGACTCGCGGAAATTTGCAAGAGCAGTTAATGCAAATCTGCGAAGAGAATCAGGTCACGGCTGTAATGGTAACTCACGATGTGGATGAAGCGGTATTACTCAGCGATCGCATCGTCATGCTGACCAACGGCCCTGGTTCCAACATCGGTGGCATTTTGGAAGTCGATATTCCCCGCCCCCGGAAACGCATGGATGTGGTCAAACACCCTAGCTACTACAGCTTGCGAAGTGAAATCATCTACTTCCTGAACCAGCAAAAGCAGGTCAAGAAAATTAAAGCTCGCAAAGTTGCCGTTGTCGCTCGGCATGGTCTGGAGAAGGTGAATCTGGATATCGGGTTTGTGCCCCTGACCGCCTGTGCGCCTCTGGCTATAGCGAAGGAGAAAGGTTTCTTCCAGAAGCATGGTCTGGATGAAGTGACTCTGGTGCGGGAAACCAGTTGGCGCGGCATTGTTGATGGGATGGTGGCTGGGTATCTGGATGCAGCCCAAATGCCCTCTGGGATGCCCGTCTGGTTAACAACTGGAGGCCATCAGGACAAACCTTTGCCCGTTGTCTCCAGTCTCACCATGACTCGCAACGGCAACGCCATTACCCTGGCCCGCAAGTTTTATGACCAGGGAATTCGCACCGCAGCAGATTTCAAGCGGTATTTGCGAGAAACTCCCAACCAACGGCATACGCTGGGTATGGTTCATCCCTCTTCCATGCACAATATTCTGCTGCGGTATTGGCTGGCGGCAGGGGGAATTGATCCCGATCGCGATGTGCAACTGAAAACGATTCCCCCGGCGCAAATGGTAGCCGACCTGAAAGCGGGCACGATCAACGGCTTCTGTGTGGGAGAACCCTGGAACGTGCGGGCAGCGATCGAGGACATTGGATTCACGGTTGCTACCGACCTGGATATTTGGGTTGGCCATCCCGGAAAAGTGCTGGGTGTGCGGGAAGACTGGGCCAATGCCTATCCCAATACTCACATTGCATTGGTGAAGGCATTGATGGAAGCCTGCCATTACTGCGCTGACCCCAACAACACGGAGGAAATTCGTCAGATTGTGGCTGGCCCCGATTATGTCAGCACCAATCCCAGCTACATTCATCTCACCGATCCGGTGGATTACCGCCGGGATCCAGAGCATCCGCTCAGCGGTTATGCCCATCATCAGTTCTTTGGCGAAGGCGTTAACCGTCCCAGCCGGACTGAAACCCTGTGGACGATGACGCAACTGGCTCGTTGGGGAGATACTCCCTTGCCCCGTAACTGGATGGAAATCATTGAGCGGGTGTGCCGGGTGAATGTGTTTAGTATTGCGGCACGGGAATTAGGTTTCCTGGATATCTCCACCTTTAGTCGTGGCCCGATTCAACTGTTTGACGGCACTGTATTCAAAGCGGATACCGATCCAGTGACTTATCTGAATGCTTTGGAGATTAAACGCGATTTCAGCGTGGCAGAAGTCATCGTTGATTCTCGCCCAACTCCCCAAGTGGCTTGAGGTGCAAAGGCATGGCAGATTCCTATCTCCCCCTAAATACGGGACGCAACGATACCCCAGCAGCAACTTTAACCAACGGAACGATTGGCATGACGCAAGCAGTTCAACCTGATGTCCGGTTGTCTCGCCCAATGAGCGAACCCGGCCCCACCAGCGTAGACCCGAATGGGTTCCTGGTAATTGATAACGTCACAAAGGTCTATCAAACCCCGAAAGGCCCTTTTACCGTACTGGATGGCATTAATCTAAACATTAATGAAGGTGAGTTTATTTGTTTGATTGGTCACTCCGGTTGCGGCAAAACTACCTTGCTCAACATGGTTTCCGGTTTCAACACTCCTTCAACGGGTGAAGTTCGCCTGCAAGGTAAACCAATTACCAAACCTGGCCCCGATCGCATGGTGGTATTTCAGAATTATGCGCTATTGCCCTGGATGACTGTGACTGAAAACGTTTACCTGGCCGTTGATGCGGTATTTCCCAACAAACCCGAAAATGAAAAACGGGAAATTGTGCGGGAACACCTGGCAATGGTGGGGTTAAGCGAAGCCGCGGAAAAGAAAATCACTCAGATTTCCGGGGGGATGAAGCAACGGGTGTCGATCGCTCGTGCCCTCTCCATTCGCCCAAATTTGCTGATTTTGGATGAACCCTTTGGGGCGCTGGATGCGATCACCAAGGAAGAGTTGCAGGAAGAGTTACTGAAAATCTGGAATGATAAGCGCTGTACCGTATTGATGATTACTCACGATATTGATGAAGCCCTGTTCCTGGCCGATCGCCTGGTGATGATGACGAATGGCCCCCACGCCAAGATCGGAGAAGTGATGAATATTCCCTTTCCCCGTCCCCGCGATCGGGCTCGGATTATGGAAGATCCAGAGTACTACGATCTGCGGAACTACGCCCTCGACTTCCTGTATAATCGCTTTGCCCATGATGATGTGGGCTAACAATACTCATGGTGTGGGTTAGCAATACCCTGGCATCGGCCTCTGAATCATAGCCTCAGTAGACATGGCGGGATAGCGATATCTCGCCTTTTTCATGTCGTCTGATTGCGAACCAACACCAAATTGAATGGTGCTGCTTGCAGGCATCTGTAAGGGCGGGTTTAGCAGATAATCTTTCTGTTTTGATGTTCATTTAACGGCAAAACCCGCCCCAACAAGTCCATCAAATAACAGATTCGCTGGCCTCCTGGGCAACAGGTTCAGGCAGATACAATCGCTCCTCTCCCGCATCATATTCAAATAACTCGGCATACCGACCCCAATCTACAGCCGTGGCAAACTGGTGTTCGGCTTCTATGTGTGGGAAATACTCGTCCAACAGATCGATAAAGAAATCAGCTCGCATGGAACCGTTTTGTTTTTCATGAAGAGTTTGTACCATACTGACCAGCATCGGCACATGCTTCAGGATCTGTTGCCGGAATAAGTCCTTACTGCGAAGGATGGTGGTGGTGGCAAAGTCGCGTCCTACATCCGTCAGTTTAAAGTCGCCATTCACAACTTCTGCAAAGCCCAAGAGAGTTGCGGCATCGACGATCGGCAACAAATCATCCACTTCCATTTGCAAGCGTTCGGCCAGCTTGTACACATCGGTCTGCCCTTTGGTCTGATCTACGATTAACTCCAGCAGACCACTGATGCCTCCCACTCGCGCATGGGGAAGGGCCTGAGCATAGGGAGATACTGGGACAGGAGCAGGGACTAGCGGTTCCACGACAGCTAGAGGTACGGAAATGACTCCAGTCACTTCTGCGTCGGGATTGGTCATGATGGTGTAGATATAATCCACCAAAGCTTTGAAACGATCGCTGGTGCGGTTGTGCGATCGTGGTAAATCAATCATCACCTCTCCCCGAATACGACCAGGATTTGACCCCAAAATAATCACGCGATCGGCTAGAAACACCGCTTCCTCAATATTGTGAGTAACAATCAGAATACTTTGAGACGGAAACGTGCCAGCATTCCAGAGGTCATCAATTTCGCCCCGCAGATTCTCCGAAGTTAGCACGTCCAGGGCACTGAAGGGTTCATCCATAAATAACACCTTAGGTTCCAGCACAAACGCTCTGGCAAATCCTACCCGCTGCTTCATACCGCCGGATAATTCCTTGGGGTAAGCACTTTCAAAGCCGTCCAGTCCCACCAGGTCGATCGCTTTCAGTGCCCGACGGCGGCGTTCTTCCCGGTTCATACCCTGGGCTTCCAGACCCAATTCCACATTTTCCTGTACTGTCAGCCAGGGCAACAGGGCAAAGCTTTGGAACACCATCGCCACATCTTTGTTAGCCCCTTTCAGGCGTTTGCCATTCGTGATCACTTGCCCACTACTGGGAGGCAGTAATCCGGCCATGATTCGCAGCAGAGTACTTTTGCCGCTGCCACTGCGTCCCAGCAAGGCCAGTACTTCTCCGGCTTTAACGGTTAAATTAATATCGGTGAGGACGTTAAACTCTCCTTTCCCTTCTGGTAGTGGAAAGCTTTTGTTCACCTGCTCAACGGTAATCAGTTCCTGTGCAATCGTAGTTGTGATAGCCATGCTTATCTACTCCCTAGAGATGGTACTTTGTTTCGGCCAGGTGATAGAGTCGTCGCCAGAATACTCGATTCAGCCCGACGACAAACAAGCTCATCATGCCAATCCCCAGGGTGATGCGGGGCCAGTCTCCTGCTTCGGTTGCTTCTGTGATGTATGCGCCTAAACCACTGGCCGTCAGAGTGGTGGTTCCCCAGGTGACAATTTCTGACACAATGCTGGCATTCCAGGCTCCACCGCTGGCTGTAATTCCACCCGTTACCCAGGCGGAGAAGATCCCTGGAATGATCAACTTGCGCCATAGTTGCCATCCCTGCAATCCTACATCCCTGGCCATTTCTCGTAAATCTGTGGGAATACTCATGGCTCCGGCAATCGAGTTGAACAGAGTGTACCACTGAGCACCTAATGCCATGAGTAAAATGCTGCCCCAATTGATCGGGATGCTGAACCGAATGAAGAACAGGGTGGCAAACGGAAAAATAAAATTAGCGGGAAAAGCAGCCAGAAACTGAACCACGGGTTGCAACAGACGAGCCAGTTTGGGATTAAAGCCGATCGCCACACCAATGGGAGTCCATACAATCGTGGCAAAGATCAGTAGGATCACCACCCGACCTAGCGTCAGCAATCCCAGAATAAAGGTCTTCCCCACTTCTGCTAAACCCACAGTGGTCAGAATGAAATTTATCCCGGTGACTACCAGGGCACCAATGACCAACAGGAGAAAGAGATTGTACAGGCGATCGCGGCCAGTGATAGGTGTTGGCTCGATTGCAAATGTGCGTTGTTGAGGAGATAACCAGGCCAGCAGCCGGTTGGTAGCTTCTCCAAGCGGGGTAAGCGCACTTCCCAGCAATCTGGGTATCCGAGCGGTTGTCAGCAAATCATAGACCCAGGATTCGGGGACCAGGGCTGAGGCGCTTTGCTCCAACCGGAATTTATCCGTCCAGGCAATCAGCGGTCGCCAGAAGAGTTGGTCTACAACGATGATCACAATGGCCATTGTCAGCAGTGCCCATCCCAGAGCAGGCAAATTCTCTGCTTCCACGGCTGCTGCTACATAAGAACCAATTCCTGGCAACGTGTACTTCCTGTTCAACACACTGATCGTTTCACTAGCAGCCACAAAGAACCAGCCGCCACCAAAGCTCATCATGGCATTCCAGACCAGCCCAATCATGGCTGAGGGCACTTCCAGCTTGGTAAACCGTTCCCATCGCGACAGGCCATACAGCGTCACGGCTTCATCCAGTTCCCGCGGCACCGTGCGCAGGGATTGGTAGAAGGAAAAGGTCATGTTCCAGACTTGACTGGTAAAGATGGCGAAAATGGAGGCGGCTTCCAGGCCCAGTAAACTCCCTGGAAACAATGCGATAAAGCCTGTAACGGTAATCGATAGGAACCCCAATACAGGGACAGACTGCAGAATATCCAGCAGGGGAATCAGTACCTGTTCAGCGCGGCGACTATTGGCGGCAATATAACCATAAATCAGCGTAAACAGGGTGGAGAAAAATAGGGCGATGAACATCCGCAGGGTCGATCGCCCTGCGTAGTAGGGCAGATTTCCGGGATCTAGGCTAATACTGGGTAGGTCATGGGGAGGTTGGAAGCTAACGAGAGCGCCAACCCCAACGCGGGCAATTAAGGCCAGCAGTACTAAAGTGCTGAGAATCACAGCAATGTCTGCCAGGCCAAAGGGAAACCGCTTTAGTGCTTCTGGGGAAGGAAAGGTTTTTTGCAGCATAACGATTTGCTTTACCGTTGTCTTCTGGAGTGTCCCTAAGAACCCTGTTTGCACCCTACGGGCTGAGGGTTAAGGTTTGGTAAATGCAATCAGGAAACAGGCAATTTCAAGATATTCAGGCTGAGGGTAATTAAAGATAAAAAGAGAATAAATCCAATCGTGTCCAGGGCGGTTGTCACCAGGGGACCACTCACCAGGGCAGGATCCAGTTTGAGCCGCTTCATCGCCATCGGTAATAGAGCACCCAGAGTAACGGCAACCAGACTGTTTGTAGCCATAACCAGACCAGCCACCACGGCCACCCAACGTTCCTCCGGCTTTGTCCAGATCAGGGCCAGGATGACCATCGTTAGTCCCAGAGCCAGGGCAATGCCTAATCCTGCTAACAGTTCCTTAGCCAGGATCTTGAACGTGTCCTGGGGAGATACTTCCCCAACCCCCAGCGATCGCACAGTGACGGTCAACGCCTGGATGCCCACTGTTCCTCCCGTATTTGAAAACAGAGGCATAATCACGGCCAGCACGGGCACCATCGCGATCGTGTTTTGAAAGGGGGCGATTGCACTGGAAGCTCCGATATACAGAGCCATGATCCCGACCAACCAGGGTAGGCGATTGCGGATCTTTTGCAGGGGATGAGAGAGAGATGATTCATCACCATTGGTGACCCCCGCCATTTTCTGAATGTCTTCGGTGGCTTCTTCCTCCAAGACATCCACCATGTCATCAATGGTGATGATGCCGACCAGGCGTTCTTCTCGATCGACCACAGGCAAGGCCAACAGGTCATAGCGCTTCATTAATTGGGCTGCTTCTTCCTGGGGTGTTTCTGTATAGACTTTGATCACCCGATCGCTGGCAATATCCCCAATCAGAGCATCGGGCAGGGAAAACAGCAGTTGGCGTAGGGAAACGACCTGCACCAGTTTGCGGTTATTGTCCGTGACATAGGCGTAGTAGACGGTTTCCTTATCTTGGTCATTTAAGCGAATTTTGCTGAGCGCTTCCGCCACCGTCAGCCCCTGCCGTAGCCGCACATACTCCGTGGTCATCAAGCGACCCGTGGTGCCTTCGGCGTAGCCCAGAATAGTTGCCGTAGCCTGCCGTTCTGCAGGACTTAGATCTTGAATTAATCGTCGCACTACCCCAGCCGGCAGTTCATCAAACAACTCGGCCCGATCGTCTGGTCGCATCGCCTCGACAATATGGCTGATGTGAGCATCGTGCAAGGAACCAATTAACTCTTCCCGCACGTCGGGAGGTAAGTATTCAAAAACATCCGTCGCCTGATCTTTCTTCAGTAATCGGAATGCGATCGCCCGCCGTTCTGGCGGCAAATCTACAATAAAGTCGCCCACATCGACAGCAGGCATTTGATTTAGCTCAATCTTCAGCCGATTCCAGTCGGAAATTTCCGACAGAGAAGCGCGTCCTTCCTGGGTTAGCATGATTTTCTCCTCAATCTCCCCCGCGCTGAGAGATTGAAGCTCACCAGGTTAGGGGAGGATTCTACTGTCTGGGAATGGACTGGTGTCCATGGAAATTTCAGAATTCAACATCGTCGTTCTTGGCGAACGGCGCTGACATTATCCTAACCCCCAGATAACCGGAATTACAAGGATCTCGCGAAAGAGATGATTCATGTCTTCAGGATTAGAATTGCAATAGGCTGACAGTGTCTCAGTTGAGAAGCTTACACGCTTATGTCCTCTAAATCCCAATTCTGCCGCTAATCCCAATTCCCAATCCCTGATCCCTAATCCCAACCCCTATGGATCCCCTTGAACCCTTTACCGACAACTGGACGTATCTCCGAACTGAATTGAATTGGTTAGACCGGTTACTGGGAACGGCAGTCGCGCGGCAGCGCAAAGAAGTAAAAGAGGTGGAGCGGGTGGCCCGATCGCGCGCCGATCAAGCCACCAGTCACTGGTGGAAAGGCTTGATTTCCATAGAGGGCGATGTGGCGGGAGATTCTCCTGCTGATACGGCCCGCCGTCGCAGTACCGCCAAGCTCAGTTACCAGCAGCAGATGGAAAGCCGGATCCAGGCTACGGCTCAGAAAGGCATTACGTTGGGATTGCCTGCTCTGTGTCAGCGATTACAACTGACAACCTTTGAGAAAAATTTGGTATTGATGGCCCTAGCTCCAGAAATCAGCCGTCGCTACGGACGCATTTACAACTACCTGCAAGATACTGAGCAAGCAGGAGGGCTGCCCACCTTTGACCTGATTCTGCGTCTGCTTTGTCGCAATGATGCAGAATGGAGATCGGCCCGACTTTCCCTATCGGCCACATCTCCCTTAATTCGTTACGGGGTAGTCGTCCTGCCCTCCTTGTCCAGTGAACCGTTCCTGTCGTTGCCTATCAAGCTGGCGAATCCGATCGTGGAATATTTGCTGGCAAATCAGGTGCAAGCCGACCAACTGGAATCTTTATTGCAGCCTGTGCTGAATCCTGGTAGTGATCAGATCCTCCAGCAAAGTACAGACCTATTAAGCTGGCGACCCGAGCAAACATTGGTTCGGGCAAACGAGGTTCAACCTGCTGCCCTCCTGCAATCCCTGGTTGTTCCCGACACGATCGATCGCTGGTCAACTCTGGTACTCCCCGACTCTTTATTACGAGCGCTGCGGCATTTATGCGATCGGATCCAGTACGGCAACGAGGTCGATAACAACTGGGGCTTTCAGCCGACGGCTTTATCCCCTGGCTCCGTAGTGTTATTTTCTGGCGCGAAGGGTACAGGCAAGACAATGGCCGCCCATGCGATTGCTCAGATCCTGCAAACTCCCCTGACCTGGATTGATCTGGCCTTGATTAAGGCAGTAGATGGCGATCGCGTGCTTCAGGAAATTGCCGCTCAAGCTCCTAAAGTGCTCCTCATCGAATCGGCTCAAATTTGGTTTGGCCGTTCTGCCCTCTTCCCTGCTGAGGTGCTGCAACAGTTTTTACACAACCGCCAGCAACAGTACAGCTTAACCCTGCTGATCATAACCCAACGAACAGCGGTGAAACCCAAATGGAGAAACCAATTCACCCAAATCCTCGACTTTCCCATTCCCGATGAATCCGCTCGCCTCAAACTCTGGCAGCAAGCCTTTCCGCCCCTGGTGCCGCTGGGAAAAAGTGTTCGGTGGGACAAGCTAGCGCAGATCGTTCTGACGGGAGGTGAGATTCGAGCGATCGCCCGGGATGCCGCGATTATTGCCAGAGCCAGATCTCCCAGGCCAAAGGTGACAATGAAGCACCTCATTCAGGCGTTGAAGATGCGGGGCCTAGAGTAGGTAAGGGGGTGGAAAACTGCTTCCCCCCTTTACCGCTCTCACTCCTTCACGGCAATCGATCGCCAATGCGACTGATAACGGGCAGGCGAACAGATTTGCGTTGCCACAAACGCACCATCAGCCAGAGATTGGTCAGAAAATAGCCGGAGGTAATCAAACTGCTGGTCAATAGGAGTGGCAGGGAAAGGGAATCAGCAGTTTCTGCACCAACTCCTAGCAGAATGTAGAAAAATAGCCAGCCCAGGGTCAGGGTGACGACAACTCGACTGAGGTCTTCTTGCTGCCTGGTGCCCCGTTGGTAATACAACGTCCACAGTGCCGGAAAGAAGCCCACCACTGGCACCAGATACAGAAACAGTTGCAGCCGCTTGATTTGTTGATTTTCAAGGGGTTCTGACTCACCCATTGGCCCACTCCGCGATCGTTCAGTTTCTCAATCCTAAACAATTTGGGAGGTCGCGATGAGCTAATCTGGTCTGTGGAGATGTTGAAGAAATTAGGAGTCAACCTTGGAACGCACATTTTTGGCCATCAAGCCGGATGGAGTACAACGCAAGCTAGTCGGTGAAATCATCCGCCGTTTTGAAGCAAAAGGTTTTACCCTGGTTGGCTTAAAGCTGATGAGCGTGAGCCGAGAACTGGCAGAAACTCACTACAGAGTGCATAAGGAAAAGCCTTTCTTTCCGGGGTTGGTGGAGTTTATTACCTCAGGCCCGGTAGTGGCAATGGTATGGGAAGGCAAAGGGGTAATTGCCTCTGCTCGTAAGATTATCGGAGCCACCAATCCTTTAAATGCAGAACCCGGTACCCTGCGAGGTGATTTTGGGGTAGATGTAGGCCGCAACATTATTCATGGCTCGGATGCTCCTGAAACGGCTGAACAGGAAATTAAGCTGTGGTTTAAGGATGCCGAACTGATGAGCTGGGAACCCAGCCTCACATCCTGGATCTACGAATAATCTGTAGTCATAGAAGTCGGAGTTTTGCCCGATGCTCTCGGTATTGTAGGAGAGTTCATCTAAAAACTCCGACTTCTTGGTCTTAAGTGTTGCATTAAAAAGTCAGAATCTTGGGGCTAGTTTCCTGTTGTATCAAAGGAACTGGGCAAAACCCGACCTCTGGTTAAAAGTTAGACGATCGACCTATTTCTTCGTTTCTACCACTTCTTCTACATCCAGGATAGTTTCTGTTGTTGGGGGAGTGGCTTCAGTTGGTATAGATACGGATGATTCGTCAGGTTGATTTCTTTTCGAGAAGCCCCAGATGAAGATTAGTGCGATCGCAGAAACCATCACCCATTCCGGGGGGACAAGGGAATCATTAATCACCCGTAACAAGAGCCGGATTCCCACAAATGCGACAGTAATAAAGCCAGCGTCTTCCAGGTGGGTAAACTCCTCCAGCCAGCGAACAAATAACCCTGCCATAAACCGCAGCGTAATAATACCAATAGTTGCTCCCAGGAGAATAATCCAGGTTTCCTGGGAGACGGCGATCGCGGTTGTCACACTATCCAGAGAAAAGGCCAGATCAGTGACGGCAATCATGGGAATGGCCTGCCACACGGAAGTAAACCGGGGAGCGTGATGGGGGTGCTCCCCGTCATTTTTTTCTGACTCAGAGGTAAAGTATTGAAACACCAGCCACAGCAGGTAAAGTGCGCCTGCCAGTTCAAATTGCCAGAACCGAACAACCCAGGTAGCTGACAAAATTAAGATCATCCGCAACACATAGGCCAGCACAATCCCAATATTGAGTGCCCGCTGCTGCAGGTTTAAATCATGTAATCCCTGGGAGAGGGCGGCCAGGGCGATCGCATTATCAGCTGATAACACAGCTTCCAGGGCAATCAGCACGGGCAGCAGCAGCAGAGTATCGACCCCAAAATTAGGAGAATATTCCAGCAATTGATCCAGCATCTAGTATTTCAACGCTAAATGGTTAAACAGCGATTCAACCAAGTCCAGCTAGAAAACTGGAGTTTTCCCGGTAGAGAAACATGATTCTGGACTTGGACGAGGTTTATTAATCTGAGCGACGGGTATAGATAATGATTATGACATTTCCCCAGGTGTCTCCTGACCTCTCTCTACGAATCGCAAAATATTGTTGTCATGTTGCATCTTGTAACAAGTTATTCCCCAAAGGGCCAATTTAGCGGACATTAAGGAACGATAGATGTCTATTCACCACCTTTAGAAGGAGTCTTGAAACTATGGCTTTATCAGATTCCCAAGTATTCTGGGCACTGGTTGTTGCTTTGATTCCCGGCATCCTCGCCTTTCGTCTAGCATCAGAGCTTTACAAATAAAATTTCTTAGGCTCGTATAATGATTAGCCTGTTTTGCTACTTTGGTTCTACAATGGCGCGGTAACCTTTCCCCTCCAGGTATCAGGTTTCGCCAGGGATAGACTAAGCCAGCAAAACAGGCTTTCATCGTTTAAAGTAGCTACTCTTCACCCCTATGTACGCACTTAAGCCATCTAAACAGACTTCCATCCAGCCCGGTCGAGGCCGCCGCATGGCTCCCAGAGCCAAGGCTCATAAACGTTCCAAGCCTTATCAAGCGATCGTCTATGAGACAACGGCCAAACTGGCTGTCAATGTGGTGCTATCGGTGGCGGCAGTGGTAACTCTGGCGCATCTACTCCCCTATCGATCGGCTCAAGAGGTGAAGCTACAAGAGCTACATGCAGCGGTGAAGACCACAGGCGATCGGGTGCAGCGGGTTCAATCTAAATTCACTTACTACTTTGATCCCAGTCAGGCCAGGGAAAGTATGCAAGAGCTAACCGATCGCATTGATCCCTTGCGAAGACAAATTATCTGGAAAGAACCAGACAGTAAACCTGTACCAACACAACTCCCTGAAACTGCTGCCGATCCTGGTCAGTAGGGAAAATGATACGAGATGCGTGGCGCAAGCAACTTTTTAGTTACACTATTCAGCATGACAAGGGTTAAGTAGCGAATCCAGCCAGCTTTGTACTTGAAAGCGCAGTCGATAAGCTGGGTTTTTTGACGAGCCAGTTAAGAGTAACCGTTCTAAAGCACGGCGGTAATCTGCTACAGCACAGTTCCAATCTCCAGTCAGATGGTTGAGACGACCCCGCTCAGCATAAATATGGCCTTCCAGAGCAGCAGGGACTCCCACCACATCAGTTGAATTCAATAGCTGACTGACTTGAAGTGCTAAATCAAAGGCCTCCAGGGCACGATCGTACAGATCCAATTCTCGGAAGGTAATCCCCTGATTCAAACGAGCGCGAATATCGGTTGGATCTAAGTTAATGGCGGTTTCGTAGTCAGCGATCGCGGCCTCTAAATCTCCCAAACTGGCCCAGCAATTGCCCCGGTTATTGTAGACTTTGCCCAATCTGGGGTTGAGCTGAATCGCTGTATTGTAATCTTCCAGAGCTAGGTCAGAGCGCCCTTGTTGGAACTGCAATAGTCCGCGATTGTTGTAATTACTGGCACTATCGGGGTTATAATGAATCAGGAATGTAAACAAGTCGATGGCTTCTTCTAGATGCCCCTGGTGAGCTTTGTCAATCGCTTGTTGTCGCAGCAATGCCTCTCGATCAGATGAACCCAAATAAATGGGAGTCTGATCTAGAGTTTTATCTGAAGTTGGAGAAGGTTTTCCAGTACCGGGCAACTTTTCACCCTGGGGAATCCGAACCGGGTGATCCTGATTGGAACACGGGGTCGCAAAAGGTAGCGTCTTGCGACGAACGAGTTTGGAATTGTTCGAGTGGTCTGAAAACTTACGAAGATTCATGCCATTCTCACAGTGAGTATGAGTTAACTGTACGGAGTCGTGATTAGAAACGGAGTCGTGATTAGAAAAGGATTATTTCCTGTGTCACTCAGTGACGTGTCTAACTATTAGATTCCCAAACTAGTGCAATGGATCATCCCAGGGGGCATTTAAGACTGGCTGGCGGTGCAGTTTTAAGGAACATCTTCTGCTTCAGTGTGTTAAGCGTGACTCAACACACCTTGGGGTTACAAAATAGACCGATTAAACCTGTACCAAGATCGATCTACACACCCTGCCGAAAGAATTCCTGAAAATCTGTCAAATATCCAGTAATTGCTACCAGAGCTATTCATCAAAAATTTGTAAGCGTACTCTGCGATCGCTCATGTCATCCAGGGGGGTTTCAATGACATCACTGGATAGATTTCCTAAACAACTCAACAGAGTTCTTAAATGCGGGGTACTTTCACCACTGTCCAGATAAACTCGTTCAGATAAACTATTTAACCGTTTCCAGGTAAGGAATAGTTTGATCGTTAACTGCTCCAGTTGGGCCGCATGGTTGACCAGATCAGCTGTTGAACTGAGGCATCCAATTCGCAAAGCTTCTTCTAAAGCCAGTTCCAGATTGAGACAACCATTGGATAATGCCTGCACCCTAGACGCTGCTTCCAGATATTTCGCCAGATAACGGGCCTCTGCAGTCACCTGTTTGACTGTATCCACATCAGGACTTTCCGCTATCGCTTCCCGCAAGGTTGTCTGGTGGGATTCTGGGAGTTTTTGCATTTCCTTCACCAGAGGAGCCAGATAGCGAGTTGGTAAACTATGATCCGCTGCTTTTTGGCGCACGGGTTCTGGGAGTAAATCAGAAGTCATGGCGATCCATTCTTCCGAGAGTTGTCGAACTTCCCGTCGGGTGATGCGATCGCCTTTACGAGCCGCATCGCTTACCAACTGTTGTACCTCTGGGGCAGACTGGGCCGTTTCCACAAAAGCCCGCTTGCTAAACTGGTTAACATCTTCTGGTTCCAGATATCCCCCTTCCACCAGCGTGTCGGCACTATTAGCTAATTCAATTAAAGAATAGGCTTGACTTTTGCTGATCTCCCGCTCAGTTAACCAGTTGAGAAATCCAGTTCCCCGACCATCCCCACTGCGTTTTTCGCGATCGCGCACTGTTCGCAGAATTCGTCCTCGCCAGATGTCCGTTTGTAGATCGAAGCGATCGCAAACCTGCCATGCTTGCTCAATTTGCTGCTGAAACTCGATTTCTGGAATGCGATCGTCTTCTGGGTCAGGCAGTTGAAAGTGAAGCTCTACCAGCCCATCGGAATGTGGAGCCAGCCGACGCACAGGGACAACATTGGACGCATTAGCTTGAACCATGAGTTTCCTTCAGACAAATAGCCGAATTATTATTGCACGCCGATTGTCCATGCAACAGAAAAAGAATGCTAATCATTGGGATTTGTTGATGAGGCTCTCCGCGCTTTAGGCTATCCCATCCCTCGACATGGTAGCGTTGTGATTGCTGTATTGGGTGTGCTCATTACTCATCCAGGCTGCCGACGCAGACTCAATAAAATCAAGATTTTCAGTAACCTGCGTCGGCAGGTTTTCTCCGGATAGCCGCGACTTCAGTCGCCAGGGTGATTGAATGTTGTTCTTAAATGGGAACTAATGTTGGGGACTAAAAGAAGACGAAAGGGCAACAAATTAAACAAGTGGTCATGGTTGAAAAAATTATTTCCCATTTTTGTATATCAAGTAAAATTTAACCTGAGGACTGCCCCATTCAGTCTTTCTTATGAACCAGTCTAGATATAAACCAGGTTCAGCTAGAGAACGGTGGTTTTTCGATCATAAAAACTACGGTTCTGGGCTTGGACAGGTTTGGCTTTTGGCTGGCAAATTTTCCATGATAAAGAGTTTTACAGATATGGATTGATCATCAATATTTTTTGAATAAATCACGATCGCAAAGGTGTCAAATAGAACAACTGAACTACAATAAAAAGGTCGAGTTATTTCTGCAATTTCCCATGCCTCCTCAACCCCACGATGACCTCTACCGATATATTGAGAATTACAAAAAAGCTCGCAGTAATTCTCCATCTTACGATGAAATGATGGAGGCAACTGGAAAGTCTCGGGGGGCTGTACAAAACAGTCTCAACTATCTGGAAAAGCACGGGTATATTCGTCGTATTCCTGGCAAACGACGCAATATTGAAATTGTTAAATCGGGATATAGAGGAGTTCCCATCCGAGGTGAGATTGCCGCAGGCTATTTAAGTGATCCCTTTACCGATACGGTAGAGCATCTTCCCTTTGAAGCTCCCTGGCTGAGGCCGGGTGATTTTGCTCTGAGGGTATCAGGGGACAGTATGAAGAATGCCCATATTCCCGATGGTGCGTTTGTGATTATGCGAACCGTCCCCGATGGATATATGCCTCCCGATGGTGAAATTGCCGCTGTTTACGTTGCAGGCATTGGCATGACGCTCAAGCACTTTTATCGCGATGGTCACAAAGTAATCTTGAAGCCCTCCAATCCTGACTATCCCTCAATGCCTTTTGATCTGCGAGAACAAGAAGTGAAAGTTCAGGCTACTTGGCTGTGTACGCTGCATGGGAAGAATTGGTTAACAGCCTGACAAACAAGGCATGAGGCAAGTTCTTAGGAGATTTCCAAGAAAAAACATGCCCTTTACACCTCTTGTTCCAAGGCTCTGCCTTGGAATGCAGTTGTGGAAGCTCTGCTTCCTGGCTAGAGGCAGAGCCTCTAGATTAGCGTGACTCCGCAGAGCAAAGTCACGAGGATAAAAGTGACACGCTCCCCAAGAAATCTCCTTAGTTCTCAGTTTTAAGTTCTCAGTTTGGATCTCAACTTAAGCCAATCCTCGATCGCTATGACAAGATAGGGGCGAAAACGATCAAGGATTTCCATGTTTCTGTTTCTCTCCAAACTTCTCCCCATCTTTCTGTACCCCCTGGGATTGAGTTGTTTGCTGCTGCTATTAGCTTTTATTTTGTTGTGGTGGAAACCCCGGCTGGCTGCAGTTCCCGTTATTCTGGCTTTGGTGTTGTTACTGGTAAGTAGCAGTGCCTGGGCTAGTGACTGGCTGGTACGCTCCCTGGAATATCAGTATGTACCACAAGTAAATATTCCTAAAGCAGATGCGATCGTGGTGCTAGGAGGAGCAACCCGACCTGCAGTGCCCCCTCGTCCCTGGGTAGAAGTGGCAGAAGAGGGCGATCGAGTACTCTATGCGGCAAAACTGTTTCGAGAAGGAAAAGCACCCCGGATCATTCTCAGTGGTGGGCGAGTGAACTGGGCAGGAAACAACGATCTTCCTGAATCGGCAGACATGGCAGAACTGATTAAAACCATGGGGGTTCCCGAAACGGTACTCATCCAGGAATCGACTTCTCGCAATACGCGGGAAAATGCCGTCAACAGCAAAAAAATTATGGACGACCAGGGCATTCGCTCGATTCTGCTGGTTACGTCGGCCCTGCATATGCCCCGCTCATTGCGAATTTTCCAGAAGTTGGGGATTCAGGCATTTCCGGCTACCACGGACTTTTTAAGCAGCGATCGGGAAACTAGAGAATTGCAAAACACAGCCCAGGACATTACTTTGAACTCGCTGCCAGATGCCGAACGCTTGCGAAACACAACCCGCGCTTTGAAGGAATACGTGGGTATTTGCATTTACTGGTTACGAGGCTGGCTGTAATCCCAATCTTCAGGCGAACCGATAAGATAGCAGGTGGGAGACTGGCCATCTGATTCCCAGCCCACCTGTGCTATGACCCTTGATTCGCCCCTTGCTGCTGAGGCTGTTTCTGCTTCCCTGCACCGACCAGAACTACTGGCTCCTGCGGGAAATTGGGAGTGTGCCAGAGCGGCTGTCGAAAATGGAGCCGATGCCATCTATTTTGGCCTGGAGCGGTTCAACGCTCGAATGCGGGCAGAAAATTTTACAGAAGCTGATCTACCTGACTTGATGGCCTTTTTGCATCGACGGGGGGTAAAAGGATACATTACCCTGAACACCCTGATCTTCCCTCAAGAACTGGTCGAAGCTGAGCAATATCTCCGTACCATGATTACGGCTGGAGTGGATGCCGTGATTGTCCAGGATGTAGGAATTTGTCGTCTGATTCGCCATCTCTCGCCCGATTTTCCCATCCATGCTTCCACCCAGATGACAGTCACCAGTGTGGCTGGCGTTCAGTTTGCCAGGTCTCTAGGCTGTCAACTGGTCGTTCTAGCGCGAGAATGCTCGCTCAAAGAAATTACCAAAATTCAACAACAGCTTGAGTTGCAGGAAATCTCTTTACCTCTGGAGGTCTTTGTTCATGGTGCGCTGTGTGTGGCGTATTCTGGTCAATGCCTGACCAGTGAAGCTCTGGGGGGACGCTCGGCCAACCGGGGAGAATGCGCTCAAGCCTGCCGGATGCCCTACGACCTGTTTGCGGATGGAAAACCTGTGAATCTGGGCGATCGCAAATATCTCCTCAGCCCTCAAGATCTCTCTGGTCTGGAAGTTTTGCCTGACTTAATCAAAACCAGAGTGGCTAGTTTAAAGATCGAGGGTCGGCTGAAAAGCCCAGAATACGTTGCCAACGTGACTCGTGTGTATCGGCAGGCAGTAGATCAGGTGATGGAGGCAGAAAAGCATCTGTCACTGGTCGTGCATCATTGGTCATCAGAACAGGACGAAGGCCAAAGGACAAAGGCCAAAGCAGAATCCAAACTCCAAACTCCAAACTCCAAAATTGCCACGAGTCAATACCAACTCGAAATGGCCTTCTCCCGTGGTCTGCATAGTGGTTGGTTTCGTGGCATTAACAATCAGGAACTGGTTCATGCCCGGTTTGGCAAAAAGCGAGGATTTTATCTGGGCGAAGTAATTCGCATCAAACGTGCTGAAATTACCATCCGCCTGCCCGAACCGGAAACACTGTCAATTCAAAATTCAAAATTCAAAATTCAAAATTTCCCGATTAAACCCGGTGATGGGGTGGTTTTCGATAGCGGTCATCCTGAAGCCGAGGAAGAAGGTGGGCGAGTCTATTCCGTTGAATGGCAGGGGAACACAGCGATCCTCACCTTTGGGCGAGGAAGTTTGAATCTGCGGCGCATTCAGGTTGGCGATCGCATCTGGAAAACCAACGATCCGGAATTGGATCGGCAGTTACGGCAAACCTTTACCGGAAAGACTCCCAAGTTTCAGCGTCCGATTCAGATTGCAATTCATGGAACGGTGGGAGAACCCCTGATTGCGATCGCACGGGATGAACTGGGTCATGTGGTTCAGGTGGAATCCAAGCTGCCGCTGGTCGCCGCACACAATCAACCATTAACGACAGAGCGGCTAACGGAACAATTCAGTCGTCTGGGAAACACACCTTTCCGCTTGGATCATCTGACAAATCATGTCTCTGATGCTGTCCTGCTGCCGGTCAGTGAATTGAACCGTTTACGCCGCGATCTGGTGAGTCAATTAGAAGTGCTCCGTTCTCAGCCGAAACGCTGGCAGTTACGATCGCACGCCACCTACACCGACTTGCTGCCTACCAGAGAAAGATCTGCAACGATCCAGACCCAATCTCTGCAACCCCCACAATTGATCGTCCTCGTCCGCAACCTGCAGCAACTGCAAGCCGCCCTACAAACCAACGTCACCACCTTCTACTGCGAATTTGAAGACCCCCGCGCCTACAAAACTGCCGTCCAAATCGTTCGCACCCATCATAAGGAAACTCACACCCCATGCCCAATCCCTAATTCCCGATCCCCGATCCTCGACCGCCAATCCCCGCTCCTCTTCGTCGCCCCTCCCAGAATCACCAAGCCGAATGAGCAGTGGATCTTGCAACAGGTTCTGGATAGCCAAGCAGATGGGTATTTAGTCCGAAATTATGATCATTTGCAGTTCTTTGCTGGGGAGCGATGTATTGGCGATTTTTCCTTGAATGTTGCCAATCCCCTGACGGCAAACTACTTCAAGCAACTTGGTTTAGAACGGTTAACCGCTTCCTATGACCTGAACATTCAACAGTTAGAAGATCTGCTGAAACAGTGTCCTGAGCAGTGGTTTGAAGTTACAATTCACCAACACATGCCGATGTTTCACATGGAACATTGTGTGTTTTGTGCCTTTCTGTCAGAGGGAACGGATTACACCAACTGTGGTCGTCCCTGTGAAAAGCATGAGGTAACTTTGCGCGATCGTGTCGGTACCCAGCATATTCTTCATGCGGATGCAGGTTGTCGTAATACCGTATTCAATGGGGTTGCCCAAACGGGTGCAGAGTATGTGCAGCGATTATTGGAGCTAGGACAACGTAACTTCCGACTTGAATTTGTCAGTGAAACTCCGGAGCAGGTGATTCAAATCATTCAACGCTATCAACAACTGCTGCAGGGACAGATTACTGGAACCCAACTTTGGCGAGAGTTGCATCTGCACAGCCAGCTTGGAGTGACACGCGGGCCACTCGAACGGTAGTGTGAGTTGAGGGATCACTTTAAGCTATCAATCAAGGTGAAAAGCTATCAATCAAGATGAATTTCACCAGTGAGGATGCCTTGAAATTAGTGCAATATGCTGTCCTGCATTCTAATGGAACAGGGCTTAATAGGGAAAGCATGGGTGATTTTGTGGGCACACTGCTAAGATTCAGTACTTCTGCCATCAGCTGCTATGGATGATTCATTCTACCTCACAACCTACTGGGCTTATCTTCGCAGCCTTGGTCTGCAATCGGAGATAGACACAAATTCGCAAATTACTCAAATTCTGGAACAAACTCAGTGGGATGAGCCTCAAACTGCCATAGATCGGAATAATTCCGCCGTAGTATCGCTGATTGAAGCTGAAAACAGTGATGATCCCACTGTGCGAGAACTATATCTGAATATGGCGATCGCGACCTTAGAACAGGGCAGCGATCATCCTCTCTGTATGGCTCACTGGCTGCTGATTAAGAGCCTGCTGGGAGAACGAGAGGAAGCGTTGAAAGTGGGCTTTCCCATTTTTGTGGCCTTACTGCAACCCGTCTACAGTTCATCCGATACAACGCCTGCTGGTTTGATTTATCTACCCAAAGCGTGGCAAGGACAGAAAGTCTCCTGGCAATTACATGAAATCTTGCACACTCAGAGTGGCGATCGTCAGGCCCTATTGCTGCTAGGAGAGACTCTCAGGCAATCCCAATTGATATTCTACAGTTCAGCAGGACTACGCTTTCTGCAGCTAGCGGCTACTCTGTTTCCCCACTCTGCACCAATTCAACATTCCCTGGGAATTTCCAGCTTGCTGAATGGACAGTGGGAAGGGTTGCTCTACCTGCATCAAGCCAATCAGCAGCAACCAGCGTGTTCCTCAATTTTGCAATCCCTCTATCTGGCCTATAAGGATTTGCGGCAGTCAGAGACATCCCTTTTCTGGCTAAAAAATGCTCAAACAGTTGCCCATCAACATCCACAGATTCCTGCATGGCAGTGGGTAAACCTGGATGCTGCTAGTCCCTTTACTTACGCAACTGTGGAAACGGATATGTTGCTGGCGGTTGAACCTAGCTTTCAAAGTATTGTGACCAGTGTTTTGCTGACCCACGGAGACTGGTTTGAGCAAGAGATGGAGTTTTGGCGAGATCAGATCCAGCCCGGAATGACAGTGATTGATGTAGGAGCCAATGTCGGTATTTACACCATTACTGCCGCACGGCGCGTGGGAAAAACTGGTCGAGTTATAGCTGTGGAACCGTTTTCCAACTGCGTGCAATGCTTACAGGAAACCTGTCGAGTCAACGATCTGAACTGGGTGACGGTGTGTCGGAGTGCTGCCAGCGATCGCGATGGCACAATCCGATTAGCCCTACATGATGCCAGCGAACTGAATCAGGTCATCACAACTGAGGACGAGTTGGCATCTGGGACGTATGAGGAAGTTCCCTGTTTTTCCCTGGATACTTTGATTGAACAGGAGAAACTGCACCAGGTTGACTTCCTGAAAATCGATGCTGAAGGTCATGAGTTACAAGTGTTGCAGGGTAGCGATCGCCTGTTGCAACGCTTTTCTCCCACCATTCTGTATGAAAATATTGCTGGCAGCCAGGGAAACAATACTCCCGTCGCCGACTTCCTGATGGCTAGAGGCTACCGGCTTTATCGCTATCAGCCTTTTGTAAAACAGTTAATTCCCCTTAATTCCCCAACGGATTTGCATGGATCTCTCAATATCATTGCCCTACCTCCAGAGTAATCACCCTGCGTCAGAGCTTGGGATCGTGAATTTAATATCGAACCTTCTCCAAGTCCAGAACCGGAGTTTCTTTGATCAGACAACAATCGTTCTCTAGCTGGACTTGGTTTAATTGGGTTTTTGCAATAAAGGTTGATTTGAGAATTGGGATTTAAGTTGCGATTAAAGTTGCCAAATACAAGTTCTTGATAGTTCTGGCGATCGAACCATTCGACTGATCGATTTAAGAAGATCTTATTCAGAAGGGGAAAGACAACAATACAAGCAATATCTTTTTTATCTGAAATAGTCTCTAAGGTCTGATAGTTATAAAACTTTTTGAGTTTTGCCGCTATTTGATTAACATCCTGGATTTCATAAGTTGACACATACATATTAGGGCGATCAGCGGCATAATTAAGATATTTTTTAATGGAATAATTCCACTCAAAGTAGATCATGGGGTTTGTTACCAGCAAGATCTTATCTGCAGGGGTAGTTTTAGCAACAATGGTAGATAACAGTCGATTCGTTGACTTGCCTTCTAAAGCAAAAATATGAGCTGAATTCCAGGTCGAATGGAGACTCAGGGAGAGGCCGATCGCAATCAGCAGCACAATAAACTTACTCAGATTTCTGGCATTTTGGTTTAAATCTCGATAAATCCAAACAATTAAAAAAGAGTAAGCAAAAATGCCTGGTAAGAGATAGCGCTGAGAGATGCCAGATTTTGCATATAGTACCACTTGAGGTACGGTAATCAGCAGGAACAGAGTGATCGGAGCGATGACTTTTTTCAAAACCTGAGACAGTGCTTTTTTGACCAGAGCAGGATTTCGTAATTGATTAACACCTGTAATCTGACTCAAGACCATCAGGAACAAACCAATCAGAATAATCCACCAGTTGCCATGAGTACTGAGGCTGACTGTTGCCCTCCAAATTGCCTTCAAGTTGAATCCCTCAAAGCCTGCATACCCGATTTCTGGAGTTGTGCCAACAAAGTATTTGATAAATAATAACTCTGCCAGACAGACCAGTAGGAAGACAGAGGTAGACAAGCTATGTCTTAAGACTGCTTTTCGCCAGGAACCGACAGCCGTTTTAGCCAACCAAATCTGTAAAAATGCGATCGCAGGCAGTAGCAGAATAAAATTTTCTTTGGACAAAGACATAAGGGTGGCACAAAGAATTCCTGCGGCTCCATAGAGTCTGTTGTATTTTGGGGCGGTAATACCAAGAGCAATCAACAGCAGACCCAGCGATAGCATGAAGGTTGCGATCGTTTCAGCGGGGCCAAGATACCACCAAACGGCTGACTGAGCACCAAAAGTAATCAGAAATGCAAATATTAAAGCTTCTAGAATTGAAAATTTGAGCAGGCGACCAAAAATAAATAGAAAAAAGGTGGTGAAAACAGCCAGTAAGCCTGTGTAAATTGACCATAGAAAGAAGTGAATTCCTAGCAGCTTTGTCTGCAGAATGCGATGAATAAAGTAGAAGGTTCTAAACCGCCCAGTTGCATGATCCTCAACCAACCATTGCTGGATCACTTGCGGAACAGTCATTTGCTTAGTTGTCAGATGGTAATGAATCGCGACAATGTCATGATCATCCATAAAGTGAAACCCGGAAAATAAGGTTCCACTGGTAACAAACATGAAAAACCAGAACGCTAGAATTCCCAGCAATACAACCCAACTGGGATGAGCTTGAAAGAATGGAATTACTCTAGACTTCAACATTAGCCGGTAGACCTAATTATTGGCAAAATAGGTTGGCAAAGCGTAAACCTATGCTGTTCACAAAAGACGAATGACAGAGGACAAAGGACAGTCCTATTTTTATTTGCACAACCTACTTTTTAGAACGTTGACACATTTCTTTGTAAGCCTGTTCCATCTCACGGGTAAACTGCTTAGCATTCCAGAGAGGAGCCGTTCGACGAGATTGGAGCAGTTGCCAGTGAATCTGTTGCCGGAGGGTGGCATCTGTTCCCAGCCGCACGCCCCATTCCACATATTCCGCATCTGTCCAGGCAATTCCTGCTTTTACTCCGACATTCATCAGCATCGTATAGCTATTGCGGGCGGCGAACTGTTCACCTACCCGCGTTACCAAAGGAATGCCCATCCACAATGTTTCCAGGGTTGTCGTAGCGCCATTATAGGGATAGGTATCTAGCACCACATCCGCGATCGCTAAGTTAGCCCGATGTTCTGCTTCTCTAGCTGTATTGGGAAGAAAACGCAGACGATCGGGATTTACCCCTTCTTCCTCTGCTATATGAGTAAAGAACTCCTGAATTGATTTTTCATCGGCAAACCCTTTGATAAAAAAGTAACTATTGGGAACTTGCTTCAGGATTTGCATTTGCAGTCTGACGGTATCGCGATGTCGTTTACGGCCACTTTGAGAACTGAGATACACGATCGCATCAGCCGGAACTCCCAGATCATCTCGTCGCAGTGTTGGCACCTCAACTTCAAACCCATCTACGGCGATGTAGGTATTCGGCAATCGCCAGATGGTCTCCGGGTAATACTCCTGTGCCCAATCGGGAAGCACATAAGGGTCAGCAATGAAGTAATCGATAGTAGAAATCCCTGCGGCATCCCAGCCTAGCCAGGTGGCCTGTACGGGAGCAGGTTTCAGGGCCATAATTTCGCAGGTCACATCCAGAGTCAGGCTATCCAGATCAATCAAAATATCCAGATCGTCTGCGTAGATGCGATCGGCCAGATCATGAGGATTATCTAGACAGTCGATTCCCATACGACAGGTATGCTCCATCTGGCTGAGATACCAGTCGTTCAGATAATCTCCTGGCCGATTAATGATGAAATAGCCATGCAGCTCCACCTGATCGCGATCATGATGCTGCAACAGCCAGCGAGCCAGCCAGCCGACAGAATGTTGCAGCATACAGTGAGAGACATAACCTACCTTCAGCCGTCGATCGGAGGTTGTGACCTTTGCAGAAGTTGCCCTAGACTGGCGATAGCGGGCAATGCGCTGGCTGGCATATTGCTCCACATTCCTCTGGCAAAACTGCATCACCTGATTCTGGATCGTGCGATTTTGCCGCAGGTCATCCGAGAAGTAGGGCAAGTAAAACGGTGAATTAAACAGCCGCACCGCGTAACCGGAACGCAGATCGACAGGCTGTTCTGCACATAAAGTTGCCAGTAATTGACGATGATCTGCGATCGCCGCGACTGATTCTTCCCATCGTCCACCTGCTGATACCAAGGCCCGCAGCAACAGTATATTGGAGAAAGTTTTTTCTATGGTTTGTTCCGCTAACGCCAGGTGGGACTGGGCCGCTGCGATCGCCAGATCATATTCCTGAGCTTTCTGATAGAAAACGGACAGATTCCATAACACTTCTAGATTATCCGGATCCAGTTTCCGGTACTCCTCAAACAAATGAGCTGCCAACAATGGATAGCATAGGCTATAAGCAATTTTCATTCCCGCCGCAATCAGAAGTTGTAACAGCGCATCGGTAGCGGAGAGGTGCTGGAAACAGGCGGCTGCAAACTCAACGGTGATTCTGTCCGGCGGTAGACGATTCAGAACAACTTCCAGCGTTTTTGATAAGAGCGTGACGGGTACAACCCCCTGAAAGGCTTCTAAAACTGGAATCACATTCCATGCTCGGATTTCATCTCCGGTTAATTGCTCTAAGGCCGCAGAAAGCTGGATGAGATAGAGCAGATTTGTCAGGTTTTCGGGAAAAATTTCCCGTAAATGCTGACGAATCACCCAGGCCAATTGCTGGTTACTGAGAGCTTGCTGGCGATCGGCTTCTGTTTCCAACACTTGCATCAGTTCTGCCGCCCACTGGTCGATCGCCTCCGATTCTCCCTCTGCCAGGGCCATTAGCCAGGTTGTTTGAGCTTCTGCTTCTGCTCCCTGCAATAGCAGCATCAATCCCAGATGCCAGTAGTGAGCTTTAACCTCTGGTTCTGCGTCAATAGCCTGACCGTATAACTCCGCAGCTTTCCCGTACTGGCCCTGTTGCCAGCAGTCCAGTGCTTGCTCATGCCAATTAACAATCGTGCTAACCGGGGATTCAGAACTCATAGGCTAACCACACTTACAGGTAGGGAGATGAGCGTTAATGGAACGCACCGCTATAGTTTGCACCATTTGAGTTGAAAATTTACAGTCTGACCGAGATCTCCGGGTTTTCATCAAGTCCTCTACTTAGGATGGGCAAAGCTTGGTGCGCCTATTCAAATCAGTCACCCTAGCGACTAAATGCGCGGCTATCCGGAGAAAAACTGCCGATGCAGGTTACTGAAAATCTTGATTTTTTAAGTCTGCGTCGGCAGACTGGGTGAGGGTAGTCGCGGTTTTAACCGCCTATAGTTGCTGTGTTCATGCGGAATTAAGGAATGAACACCGTTACTACTCGCCCCCCGCTAACGATCACCTGTTGGTCTTTGATGCCACCTGTAGCTTTTGGCCCACTGACATTGAGAGGGGGGGTAGCCTGACGATAGGTGACGTTGCCATCGGCTTCAAATGCTTGAGTATCGAGATTCCAGACCAGGCGATCGGCTTTCACAAAGGATTGCCGGGGGCCACCAGAACCGTTAACGTTACCCACCAGATTCAGAATTTTAGTATTCAAGTTCAGATCGCCCTGATTTCCTACCAGCGTGAAGCCTTCTCTGGAATTGACGATCGTAATCGGTTGAGTAGAGGAAATAATTTTTTCCTTGATTCGCCAGAGAACTTGATTCCCAGAAACCTGCAGCGGAGGATTGGTAATAGAGACTTGAGCGGTCTGTTGCAGCGTCACTACTTGAGTTTTGATATCCATCTCCCCCCTGGTGGCTGTGGCTCGATCGCTAACGACTTTGTTTTCATACCGCTCTACTTGCAGCGGGCGATCGCTTAACAGTTTTTGTTTTTCCACCAACCATACGAGTCGCTCAGCCACAAACTTAGCTGCTGGATCTTGGGCCTCTGCCACCACCTGGCCTTCCAGTTCTAGCCGCCGTTTTCGGGTCAAATACTTGCCTGCCTGAGCCGATGCTTTCACATTCTTGCGAGTACCGGATACAGTGTTGCGAATCAGCACTACCTCTTCCCTGGGCTGCCATTCCAGTTCATTTCCCTGCATGGTTAGCCCATCACGGGTATCCACAGCCTTGATATTCCCTCTCAAGAAAATCCGCTGACCATCCTGAAATATCTCTCCACCGTCGGCAGATACCTTAAGAATCGCTTTGCCATCCTGGTAAAATTCGCCATTAGGCTTCTGAATCTTTGCCCTTTTTTTATCTCGACTATAGCTGGCTTGCTCGGCTTTCACCTTCCACCACAAGCGGCCTTGTTTATCAAACTCTTCCAGAGTGACGGCGTTAAAGGTCAGATCTGTATCAAAATTTTCTTTCTCAAGACTTTGAGTATCCTCCGCCAGCTTCTTTTGAGCGCGGTTAAGGCCGCCACAGCCTCCTGTGACTATGGCTAAAGTTGTGAGCAATAGTCCCAGTGTCAGCAGGTTGACCCAAGGCCATGATTTAGATCGCAACGAACGGCTCAAATGAATCACTAACGGTTTAACTGACTGGAATTTGGATATTAGACCACAAAACCTAGCCGAAAGTTCATGGGTCAGAGTGGCATATCAGAAGCAGAAGAAAGGACTTTTATCGGTAGAATTCAGTCTTCTTGTGTATCATCGATCAAGCCAATGCTGGACAGAGGCCGATAGGTGTAACTCCGAGAAATTTTCTGGATATCTTCCTTAATGCTATCCAGGTCAATGTAGCGGTCTGCAACATTGATTAGGCTGTCACTGGTCATCGATCGCAGGCTCACCACCTCAACCCTAACTCCCCGATAGCTTACGGCATTCACGGCATAGGCCAGGTCACCATCCCCGCTAACCAATACTGCTGTGTCGTAGGATCCGACGAGGGACATCATATCCACCGCGATCTCCACATCCAGATTAGCTTTTTTAGAGCCATCGGGCAGTTGCACCAGATCCTTAGAGATTACCCGATATCCGTTGTGACGCATCCACAGCAGAAATCCTTGTTGTTTCTCATTCGTGCGATCGACTCCGGTATAGAAAAACGATCGCAGCAGGCGGGATCCTGCTGTTAGGCGACAAAGGAGCTTTGTGTAATCAATTTCAATTCCCAGTTGTAAAGCTGCATAGAAAAGATTAGAGCCATCAATAAAAATAGCAACCCGGCCCCGATTTTCCAGTACTTGTTGCGGTGTAAAAACCGATTCATTCGTTTCATAATTGTGATTGCTGTTTAACATAGCGAGATGACCTCAGTTTATTAAATGTACGATTTGTTTATAGCTAGTGGTATTGAGAACTCAAATAACTCAGAATGTTTGAGCGCAAACAGTTTCTTAAAGTTCAAGGCGCTGAAAGACAGGCTGAGGATCTCCTAGAGTTTGCCCTTCAGGAAGGAATCCCCAGCGGGCATGGGCATTAAAGGGAGCAAGCTGATGAATTTCAGGTTGCTGATTAAAGTCGATCGAAAAGCCCAATTGACGATAAATCGAGGTACTCACTGTTGGAATGATGGGAGCCAGTAAATAAGCCGCTAACCTGACTGCCTCCAAAACGGTGTAGAGAATATGACCAACAGCCTCTTGTTGGCCCTGTTTATACAATGACCAGGGAGCCTGCTCGTCAATGTATTTGTTTCCTGAGCGAACGAGAGTCAGGATAGCTTCACAGGCTTCGCTAAAAGCCAGACGCTCATAAGATTGAGTCACGCGATCGCCCAGATCATGTCCCAGGGTTACTAGAGGATTGTCAAACCAAGCCTTCGGTGGAGCAGGCATTTGGCCATCACAATACTTGTGTACCATTTTCAACGTCCGGTTCAGCAAGTTACCCAGGTCATTCGCCAGATCCGCATTTAGAGTATTGACAAAGCGGGTTTGGTTAAAGTCGCCATCCCGGCCAAACTCAATTTCCTTCAAGAAATAATATCGCACCGCATCTGAGCCATGCTGTTTCACTAACTCAAAGGGATCTAGCGTATTTCCAGTGGATTTGCCCATCTTTTGCCCATCTTTTGTTAAATGACCATGACCGAAGACCTGACCGGGCAGGGGCAAGCCAGCAGACATCAGCATCGCCGGCCAGTAAACGGCATGAAATCGCAAAATATCCTTGCCAATTAGGTGCAAGTTGATTGGCCACCAGCGAGCCAGTGCATTTTTCAGCGTGGGGGCTTCGCCCGGTTCCAGTAAAGCCGTAACATACCCCAACAGGGCATCAAACCAGACATACAGGGTATGGCTGGGATCGGAGGGAACGGGAATGCCCCAATCCACATTCACCCGCGAAATGGAAAAGTCTTGCAACCCTTGATTGACAAAACTAATAACTTCATTGCGGCGGGTTTCTGGCTGGATAAACTCAGGCCGATCGGCATAGAGTTGCTCTAACTTGCTCTGGTAGTTAGATAGGCGGAAGAAATAATTTCGCTCATCCCGCCATTCAGCCTCGGTATTGGGGTGAATGGGGCAGCGATGTTGCTCTAGCAGGTCTCGTTCTTCTTTAAATTCTTCGCAGGCCACACAATACCAGCCGGTTTGCTGTCCTAGGTAGATATCGCCTTGATCCCAGACCCGCTGAAAAAACTCTTTGACGATCGCCTCGTGCCGAGGATCCGTAGTACGGATAAAGCGATCGCACTGGATATCTAGAAGTTGCCAGAGGGATTTGAATTCTGCAACAACGCGATCGCAATGCTCCTGGGGAGGGCAGCCTGCCGCTTCTGCAGCCCGCTGAATTTTCTGTCCATGCTCGTCTGTACCCGTAACAAACAAAACGGATTTACCCCGTAACCGCTGAAAGCGAGCCAGAACATCTGCCGCGATCGTGGGATAAGCGCTCCCAACATGCGGAAGAGCATTCACATAGAAGAGGGGGGTGGTAATGGCAAATTGATTGTTATCGATCGATTGAGAATTCATGGATTAATTGGAAATAAACCCCTCTTTGACCAAAGCAGGGTAGAAAGGCTTTAGCGTTTAGCCAGCTTTTTAGCCTTGGCATTCTTGCGTAACCGAATGGATTGCGGGGTAATTTCCAGCAGTTCATCCGGGCCGATGTACTCCAGCGCCCGTTCCAGGCTCATTTCCATCGGTGCTTGCAATTGTACCAGTTCCTCCCCACTGGAAGCCCGGTGGTTGGTTAACTGCTTGGTCTTACAGACGTTAATTTCCAGGTCTTGAGGCCGGTTGTGTTCACCAACAATCATGCCTTTATAGACCTTGGTGCCAGGAGTGATGAAGAAGATACCTCGATCTTCGGCATTCTTCATGGCGTAGAAGGTGGCCGTACCTTCCTCAAAGGAAATCAGCACACCGTTGCGGCGGGCTTCAATATCACCGACGATCGGACGGTAATCCAAAAAGCTGTGATTCATGATGCCGTCGCCCCGGGTCAGCCGCATAAACTCACCCCGGAAGCCAATCAAGCCCCGCGCTGGCACAATGAACTCCAGTTGGGTACGACCATTGCCGCCGACCTGCATATCTTGCATTTCCGCTTTGCGCTGGCCCAATCGCTCAATACAGCCCCCTGCGGCATCTTCTGGAACATCCAGCACCAGGGTTTCGTAAGGCTCACAGGGTTGTCCGTTGACTTCCCGATAAATCACCTGGGGCTGGGAAACCTGAAACTCATAGCCTTCCCGCCGCATGGTTTCAATCAGAATTCCCAGATGCAGTTCACCCCGGCCTGAAACCAGCAACTTATCGGGAGAATCAGTTTCTTCCACTCGTAAGGCGACGTTGGTTTCCAGTTCTCGCATCAGGCGATCGCGCACCTGTCGGGATGTGACAAATTGGCCTTCCTGTCCGGCAAAGGGGGAGTCGTTGACTGAGAAGGTCATCTGTAAGGTGGGTTCATCAACCTTAATCAGCGGTAAGGCCCGAGGTTCATTGGGGCAGGTAATGGTATCCCCAATATTGGCATCGGCAAATCCAGCCACCGCCACAATATGGCCTGCAGAGGCTTCTTCAATATCAATCCGCTTCAGTCCCTCAAATCCCATGAGTTTGCTGATTTTGGCTTTGACGATCGCTCCCGATTCAGTCACCAAAGCCGCCTGCTGTCCCATCCGAATCACCCCATTGTGAATGCGTCCAATCACAATCCGGCCCAAATATTCTGAGTAATCCAGAGTTGTTACCTGGAGCTGCAGGGGAGCAGTGGGATCGCCAACTGGCGGAGGAACGTGCCGCAGGAAGGCTTCAAACAGGGGTTGCATATCGACGGGTTCATCTTCCAGATGGTCGATCGCAAATCCCGCCAGCCCAGAAGCAAAGAGATAAGGGAATTCACACTGGTCGTCATCCGCGCCCAGTTCTAGGAACAGATCCAGCACTTTATCGATCGCGCCGTGGGGATCCGCCTGAGGTCGGTCAATCTTGTTGACCAGAACGATCGGACGCAGACCCTTTTCCAGCGCTTTCTTCAAAACGAAGCGGGTTTGCGGCATCGGGCCTTCGTTCGCATCGACGATGAGCAGGCATCCATCCACCATACCTAACACCCGTTCCACTTCGCCGCCAAAATCGGCGTGACCGGGAGTATCCACAATATTAATCAGGGTATCTTTGTAACGGACGGCGGTATTTTTGGCCAGAATGGTAATCCCTCGTTCCCGTTCCAGATCGTTGGAATCCATCACACAGTCTGGAACGTCTTCTCCCTCACGGAAGGTGCCCGCCTGCTTCAACAGGGCATCTACAAGGGTGGTTTTACCGTGGTCAACGTGGGCAATAATCGCAACATTGCGAATTGGCAGGGTCATAAGAAGCGTTCCAGAAAGGGTAGGACAGTGATGACAACAGTGGCTTGCTCGGAATTTTCGTTGGCTGACCCAATGCAAATTCTAGTAAAGAAGCCTTAATAATTCTAACGTAGCCGTTCCCAAACAGAGAGCCTTTGGTTAGACAAGTCAAGCTAAAAAAAAGTGGAGAGTAGGTTGATCCTCTCTCCACATCTCTCACCTCATCCAAGGCACTCTTTCGGGTATCTCACCAAATTGCATGATTTTACTGAACGGCTGAAGCCCATCAACGGCTAACTATTTTGTTCAGAAAATCATGAATCTTCTCTGCGCTACGGCGATGACTAAATTTAGCCGCAATTTTTTTCCGAGCCACTTTCCCTAGTCTCAGCGCTAATTCCTGGTCTTGAAGAATGCGGGTGATGGCGATCGCAAGCTCTTGTGAATTTTCAGGTGGAACCAGAATGCCGTCTACTTCATGCTCAATCAGTTCGCAGGTGGCTCCCAAATCGGTCATCACTACAGGCATTTCCATAGCCATGGCTTCCATCGTTGCCACTGCCCCCGCCGTTTCGTTCAAACTACCCATGGCGTAAACGTGCGCTTCCTCGTAAGCCTGCCGATTGCGCTCTTCGGAAACAGCCCCTAGCAGTTCTACGTATTCTGTAAGAGCATTCTCCTGAATACAGCGTTCAATGACTTTGCGATAGCCACGCCCACCTTCCTCATCTTCGCCAGCAATTTGCAGTCGAGCATCAATGCCCTGTTGCCGCAGAATTTTAATGGCTTCAATTACATAGATATGCCCCTTGACTGGGTTAAGTCTGCCACAGGTATAAATCCTGCAAGTCTCTTGACCATTCCAGGGCACGTAGGGATGCTGGCGTTTGATGGTATCCAGATTTACGCCAACGGAGACCACGTCAATGGCTTCGGGTAAGAACTCAGCAAGTTTGGCTTGAGCCTCCTGATAAAGCTGTTCAGATTGAAACAGACCAAAGGCTGCATACTTCCACTTTTGTTCCTGGTTCGGTCCACAAGTTTCTAACGTTGGCCCCAGTCGGGACAGACTGTAGGTCATATCTCCCAGCACTGAGGCAAACATAGCAACATTCGCGACGTTGCCACAGCAAGGAACGTGGACGTGAGACCAGCCCTGGATTTTTGCTAATCGCACCAATTTGCCTGCAAAGGGAATTAGCGTCAGTAGGTACAGCTTTTGCTGGAAAGACATTCCTGGCGCTTCCAGGACAATCTTCAAGGACTGTAACCACTTCGCTGGCCCAGCCCTCCAATTTCCAGGGATGCATCCAGCAGATCGCGCAAACTCAAGGGAAACAGATAGGATGTAATATTTTGCGCTTCTTCTGACCAGCTATGAGACATCACATTTTTAGGAGGTTTCCTGGTTGAAAGCAACTTTGAGTTAATCCCCAGATCAGCAAGAGCCTGGTATTCTCTCCATAGAAAAATGTGCGTTTGCGCTGGAAACTCAGGAATTAAATAGCCAATGGTCGTCTTGGGCGTAGGTATGGAGTAGAAGGATTGCACAGAAGGCTTAGCAGTGGCCCATTCCTGAGTGCGATCGAGAGTTGGCCTTACGGAAGTCATGGTGTTCTCTAAATCATGCTATTTGGTACTTCTGGAGCATTATTGAAAATTGCTCAACCGGTAGCCCTTGAACTCAGTAAGTCCAGAACCTAAGGAAGCCTGGATTCCATGTAATCTATCGTAGCCGGAACTTAAGCTATAACGTTGCTAGCCGCTCTAAATACCGGCTGTCGTTGCCGGTAATCCTGATGGGTCGTGTTCCCACAGTGACTTGAACATCCAACGCTTCAAATACTAGAGAGATTACGCGATCGACTTCGCTGAGAGTCATATTGGCAGACATGGGCAGGCGCACAATGCGATCGCTGATGTCATCAGTAACAGTCATTTCACCTGATGTCCGACCAAATTTCTGGCCAGCGGGGGCACTGTGCAAAGGAACATAGTGGAATGTAGCGATGACACCGTTGTCCTTAAGGTATTTCAGAACGTGAGTACGGGTTGCCAAACTATCTACTAACAAGTAGTAGATGTGAGCATTATGCTGACAGTTGGCAGGGATTTTGGGCCGTTCCGCAATTTGTTCAAATTCTAAGCTGGCAAAGGCTAAGTGATAGCGTGCCCACAGTCTTAACCGCTGCTGAGTAATCGCCTGGCTTTGTTCAAGCTGGGCATATAAGAAAGCCGCCGTCAGTTCACTGGGTAAAAAGGATGACCCCACATCTACCCAGGTATACTTATCAACCTCGCCCCGGAAAAACTTGCTGCGGTTGGTTCCCTTTTCCCAAATGATTTCCGCCCGCTCTACCAGTTCAGGATCATTAATTACCAAAGCGCCTCCTTCCCCGGCCACAATATTTTTAGTGGCATGGAAACTAAAGGCTGCCAGATTACCAAAGGTACCAAGTGGTTGTCCCTTGTATTGGGCAAACGCTCCCTGAGCAGCGTCTTCAATCACAGTCAGACCGTATTGCCTGGCGATCTCGACGATCTTATCCATCTCACAACCGACTCCGGCATAATGCACGGGTGAGATCGCTTTCGTTTTAGGTGTGATCGCGGCTTCTACCTTCGCTTCATCCAGGTTTAGAGTATCCGGGCGAATGTCTACAAAAACTGGCACCCCACCCCGTAAAACAACCGCATTAGCTGTTGAAACGAAAGTATAAGACGGCATGATGACTTCATCACCAGGCTGAATATCGGCCAGGATAGCCGCCATTTCTAATGCGGCAGTACAAGAATTAGTTAATAGAACCTTTTGGCAGCCCAGGTAGTCTTTCAACCAATTTTGGCAACGTTTGGTAAAGGCTCCATCTCCAGCAATGTTGCCGCTTTGGATCGCCTGACTCAAATACTGCAGCTCTTTACCAGTCGTGTTTAGTCTTGAGAAGGGGATAGTACTGTGAAGCATAGTTTTGGTAGATGGGTGCGTGGATTAGGTGAGTTGAATAAAGTCTTGGAAATTTGTGATTCAGCAAACAGGATTCAGTGAGCAAAAACCTATTGAAACTAAGTCCAGCTAGAGAACAGTCATTTGTACGTTTCAGGATCCTGTCAATCCACAAGTGCTAGGCAAATTGCTGCTAGAGTATGGTAAATCTACGCATTTAAGTCATCTTTAAGAGCTTTCAAAGCTTTAACAGGTTTCGTTACCTAGAATATATACGGAGAAAATTGGGCTTGTAATCTCTAGTACTGTGATTTTTACAGTATCTTTATCAATTCTCAGGTGTTCTAAGGAAGAAACATACGAATTGTTATGCGTAATACTTAGATCAATTACAACCAGGCAGCCATTAAGGATATAAAAAATTTATGAAACCATTGGGCCTCATCCGTAATGATGGGCTTTATACGGGATAGATCTGATCCCTGCCTGATCAGAACAGTAAGAGTGTTTAAGAAAATGATGAACTGGTACCCAGATCTCATCCTGGCGGATGAAGTTTCGTCAATTCTGTTGCGATTATTCAACCGCCTGAAGAAGGATCAAAACAGGAGGGCGTAACGAACAGCTCTACCATCCAACGTTGGTCAAAATATTCGGACTGAGACACTATGCGACTATTGATGCTGCAATATGCGGGAGACTATCGTGAAGCTGTTCAACGCTTTGCCAGAGGTGGAAGCGAGAATTACTATGCTCAGAAATATACCGTGAACGGTGTCGCCGAACTGGCTCAGCACCTGGAAGAGGTTTCCGTGGTTTGTTGTCTGAGCGACGAGCCTTATAACGAGGTGCTGGAAAATGGCGTTCGGGCGATCGGAGGTGGATTTCATGGTTATGTTGATGAAAATAAAGTCATTCAATTGATTGCTCAGCAAAACCCCACCCACCTTGTTATGAGTACCCCTATGCGTCAAGTATTACGGTGGGCCATTAAAAACCGGATTAACATATTGATGATGCTGGCCGAGTCGATCGTGGTACAAGGGTGGCGCGATCGCTGGCGCAGTTTCAGACTCTCCCAACTTCTTAATCATCCCCAGGTGGAATGGGTGGGGAGCTATGGCATGACATCCTCCAAATTACTGCAACGCCTGGGGGTAAACCCCGACAAAATCATCCCCTGGGATCTTCTTATTGCGTCTACGCCTGGTTCCTACTCTGCCAAAACGATCGCCCATCCATCAGAAGCGTGGCAATTGATTTATGTGGGAGCCTTAGCTGAATCTAAAGGAGTCGGGGATATCCTGAGAGCTATAGCTATCCTGCGCCAAAAGAATTTTCCTGTCAAGTTGCAAATTGTTGGCAAAGATGGTGAAGGTACGTTTGCAAAACTGGCCCAGGAACTTGAACTTGCAGAGATTGTTGAGTTTTTGGGGATGATTCCAAACAGTGAGGTTGTCCCCCGCATGCGAGATGCCGATGCGGTATTAGTAACCAGTCGACATGAATATACGGAAGGATTTCCCTTGACAATTCACCATGCGCTGTGTTCACGGACTCCCATCATTGCCTCAGATCACCCCATGTTCTGTGAACATCTCAAGCATGAAGTAAATTCAGTGATGTATCCGGCTGGTAACCCTGCAGCCTTAGCTTCTGCAATTGTGGAACTTTTTAGTAATCCCGCACTTTACGAAAAGTTATCGCAAGAATCTTACAATACCTGGTATCAGTTGCGGGTTCCGGTGAAATGGTACGAAATGATTCATCGCTGGGTGTTCCCATCCGATGCAAATCATCAATGGCTCTACGAACACCGCTTAGCGGCGGGTAAGCAGTAACAAGGTTCTCATCATCTGCCTAAGAAATTGCCCCTGGCACGATATCCTTGAAGATACGGTGCTGGGGGCAATTTTCGAGTGTCTTGAACTTTCCAGACTCCGGTTGTATCCCTGCTATCCCAGCAATAGCGCAGGAGACTTAGTCGGCTCGCGATCGCGGCCATCAGTTACAGCCCAGAAATCAGGCTTTTCTGTCTGATGGCCCAGTACCCAATTGTAAATTTCCAAGGTCTTTTGCGCTTTTCTCTCCCAAGCATAATAGCTTTCGGTAAAGCGGCGACCTGCTTTGCCCAACTCAATCACCCGTTGCGGATCCTGTACGAGAGCTTCCAGTTCCTGGGTATAAGACCTGACCAGATGATCGACATCTCCTAAGGGAACTTTGACTCCGCAGCCCGGAGCAACGCGAGTCGCAGGGCCACCATAATTCACGGCGACACAGGCCATACCCGACATCATGGCCAGGGTGAGAACACCACCTCCCTGCTCGCGAATCGACGGAAACGCAAAGATTTCTGACTCGCGCATTAACCGTCCAACTTCACTTTGAGGAATGGATCCGGTAAACTCCACGCACTCTGACAGCCCTTCCTCCTCAACAATGCGATCGAGTCGGGGACGTTCTAGCCCATCCCCCACCATCACCAGGCGATGTTGGCGCAGAATGGGGCTGGCGGCAAAACTCTGCAGCACCACCTCTGGCATCTTGAAGGGAACTAACCGACCGACGAATAGAATGGTCATTTTGTCCTTGATTTGGCGTTCTGGGAGGGGAAACAGATCCGGATCTACACCCCCCTCTGAAAAGTTGATGATGCGATCGCGGGCTGAGGCTGGTAAATCAGCGATCGTATGATCATAAGCGGCCAAAATTGCAGCAGCGCGAGCATAAGTCGCCCGGTAGACGGTAGCCAGCGGTGAGCCTCACGAACATAATTCATCCATTCCCGTTCCCGTTGCATTTCTTGCTTAAACTGTTGTGGCCAGGGCAACCCACCTAATAAGGGGCCAATGACAAAAGGCACCGGACTCCAACGGGCGATCGGACTAGGAATGGTGGGTGACATGGGGCTAACCCGATGAATGATGTCGAATTGACCACTCTGTATTTCTTGGCGGAATCGCCGCCAGACAGCCCATTCAAAGGCCAGGTAACTGGGATAGCCCAGGGCAACCTTTAAGGTCATTGCTGCATTGGCATCTCCGCTTAGAAAAGAGGACAACTTAATCAAGGGAGCAGCGATATTTTCTGTATCCAGATAAACGACTTCCGCCTTTCCCATACCCACCGCTTCAATGTTGGGTTTGTTGCGGATCTGAGTGGCTACTACCACATCAGCATATTCTGAGACTTTACAGATGTAGTTATAGACCAGGGCCGGTAAAGAGTGCCATTCCGGATTGCAATCATCTGCCAGAATCAAAATCCGGTGCCGGTCAGCACGTTTGTGGGAATTTAGCATCATTAGGTGCTCCTACCGAACGGTGATCTCTGTTTCTAATTGCTTATCGGTAGGCACCGTGGCCAGAAGTTCGTCTTGTAAAGCTCGTCGAACTCGATCGCTTTCCTGAATCGCTAATCGAATAATTCCACAAATTTTGCTGATATCCTCTGGCGTAACTCCCGTTCCAGTCGGGAGAGACATCACCTTTTCCGTCAACTTTTCGGTTTCGGGAAGCAGCAGATGAGCATTGGGGAAATAAGAGCGATACGGCTCCATTTTGTGGCCACCGGGGTAGAAGTAACGCCGAGCCAGCACGTTTTCTGCATGCAAGACCTTCACTAACTCGTTGCGGCTGATCCCAGCTTCCCACTCATCGATTTCCAGAATGATGTACTGGTAGTTATTCTTTTCGGCTTCATTGTAAGGAACAAGCCGCACTCCGGGTAGATTCCGCAATTCAGCTTGATACTGTTTATAGTTCCGGTAGTTGGTGGCGATAAAGTCATCCACGCTTTCCAGGCCAGTGATACCCATGGCCGCTGACATTTCGTTCATCTTGCCATTGGTACCGACATACATCACGTTGTCGTATCCAGGCCCAAAGCCAAAGTTTTTCATCAAGCGAATTTTGGCGGCTAATTCATCGTTGTTGGTGACCACCGCACCACCTTCAAAGGCATTGAGGAACTTGGTGGCATGGAAGCTAAACACCCCAGCTTCACCAAAATTGCCCAACATCCGACCTTTATAGGAACAGCCCACGGCATGGGAGGCATCAAACGCCAGTTTCAGGTTGCGGCGTTGAGCCAGTTCGGTCAGTTCGTCGATTTGGCAGGGACTCCCCCAAACGTGAACTCCCATAATGCCACCGGTACGAGGGGTAATCAAACGCTCGACCTGGGCCGGATCCAGGGTATGAGTTTCAGGATCAATGTCGCAAAAAACGGGAGTAATTTCTTGCCATTGCAGGGCATGAGCGGTGGCGACGAAGGTGAAGGAGGGAACGATCACTTCCCCGGTCAATCCTAAGGCGCGAATGACAATTTCCAGGGCAATGGTGCCATTACACATGGCGATACAGTGTTTGGCTCCTGTAAATTCTGCCAGTTTCTTTTCAAATTCTTGAACGTATTTACCATTGTTGGAGAACCATTTGCGATCGAGTACATCATTAATGCGTTTCATTAATTGCTCACGATCGCCAATATTGGGACGGCCAACATGCAGCTTTTGAGTAAAAGCAGGTGCAGCACCAAATATGGCAAGTTTGGTGGATTGAGTTGTCTTAAGCATCGTCAGTAAAAAGAAGGTGAATGGAACGAACCAAAACTAAACCGTCAGGCAGAAGAACAGACTGGCAAATTAAACCCTGCATCTCACCATAAAATTTAGTTTTGAGATACTATCGAAAAGTTCTATGCAAATCGCTACTTAGGTGTGAGACAGTATCGCACTCAAAGCACTTAAGAACTTTCAAGATTCAAGAGATGCATTAATCAGAATATATACAGAGAAAGTTGAATTCCTACTCTTCGGCTCCGTATTTTTACGGCATCTTTATAAATTTATAATCGTTACCAGGAAGAATTATAAAAATTGTTTTTTGAAACCCTGAGAATAATTGCGCTTGGTTTCATAGATTGAATAACTCAACCAAGTCCAGCTAGGATGGAGGTCTGAGATTACCTCAGCCAACTACCCAAGTAAGGCTTGGCTGAAACTTCTTAACTTTCAGATTGACATGACCTATTCTAGGAATCGGCTATTCTGAGGGCTTTTCCTGCATGCCTTTGACAATCCTTGTAGCTGATGATGATTTGGGAACGCGATTATCGATCAGCGATTATCTCGAACAAGCTGGGTATACGGTAGTGATGGCGGCAAATGGGTTGGAAGCCTTGAAACTGGTTGAAGAATACCAACCCCACTTAATTGTTACCGATGTTACGATGCCCCAGATGGATGGCTATGATCTGGTACGACGGGTGCGGCAGAAGCCTGCTTTACGACTGTTGCCCGTTGTGTTTCTGACGGCTCGGACTGAAACTCATGAACGAATTCAAGGATACAAGGTAGGTGGCGATGTGTATCTGCCAAAGCCGTTTGAATTGCAGGAATTAGGGGTGATTGTGCGTAACCTGCTAGAACGGTTGCAGATGATTGAGTTAGAGTGGCGATCGCGCAATCTCCCTGCCTCTGGGGAATTACCGTTGACTCAGGAAGCCCATACGGCTGCCCTACCAACCGCTCCAGTACTCAAACTGACAGAACGGGAACAAGAAGTATTAACACTGCTGGCAGAAGGGCTATCGAACGTGCAAATTGGCGATCGTCTGCATCTGAGTCCTCGCACCGTGGAGAAGTACGTCAGCAGTTTGCTCAACAAAACCGATACCAATAATCGGGCGGAATTGGTACGATTTGCCGTTGACCACCATTTGGTATGAGTAGAGAGAATAGCAAAGTCAGGGGGCAGAAGGAAAGTAGTTACCTCTTTACTTTACTTTTTTCTCCTGCCTTGCCTCAGGGGTTACCGGTTCTCGGGCAGTTGTCGAATCACATACTGCAACAGTCCCTGACACGCATCCGTGAGAATATCCAGGACTTGATTGAATCCGTTTGGCCCACCGTAATAAGGATCGGGTACATCCTTAACGGCGTGGTGGGTACAAAAATCACACATCAAACGAACTTGATGGCGATAGGTTCCGGTAGGATCGAGTGTACAAATGTCGGTATAATTCTCCCGATCCATTGCTAGGATTAGATCAAAAGCAGCAAAATCAGCTTTAGTAAACTGACGGGCACAACCCTGCATCTTCAGTCCACGTTGATAGGCAGCAGCCATCATGCGGCGATCAGGCGGTTCTCCAACGTGATAGCTAGAGGTACCAGCAGAATCACAAATCACCTGACCCGTAAGACCAGCTTGCTCCAGGAGGTGATTCATCATATTCTCGGCTGCTGGAGAACGACAAATATTTCCCAGACAAACAAATAACAATTTGTAAGACATGAATCTTGCTAACTCTCAATAATGTAAAACCGGGGAGGATGTCCCCGGAACGATTTGAGCAACAACTTTTGTTGTCACCCCTGCATCCTGCAAATCTTGTTCAGGATCTACATAGGATCTACATTCCTGGCAGGTTCAGGCCCCCAGTCAGTTCTTCCATCCGCTCCCGCATCGTCGCCGTGGACTTGTTATAGGCATCTTTCATGGCGACTGTAACCAGATCAGAAACGATGTCCGCTCCTTGTTCTAAAACCTCGGGTGAGATAGTAACGCGCAGAGGCTCCTGGTTACCACTGAGAACGACCTTTACCAGTCCTCCCTGGGCCTCACCTTCAATTTCCATGACTTCGAGTTCTTCTTGAAGCCGTTTGGCTCCTTCTTGAACCTGTTGAGCTTTCTTGAATGCTTCGGCAAGCTCTTTCATTTTGCCAAGACCGAAGCCAAATCCCTGTCCTTGTGACATAACACCTACTGGGGTACGAGTTGATTACAGATTGTCAATTGTCTCATTATGACACTATCGGTTACGGGTGAATATTTCGGCTAACCGACCTCAGATTGTCTGAAACTCTCCCAAAATTTTAACTTCTGGCTCTAGGCGCAGCCGCCAACGCTCTTGCACCTCTCTTTGAACGTGCCGAATCAGTTGAAAGATGTCGCTGGCTGTTGCAGAGCCACAATTCAGGATGAAGTTGGCATGACGCTGGGCCACTTGGGCACCACCAATTTGGTAGCCCTTTAAGCCAGTTTGCTCAATCAGCCAGCCTGCTTTGTACTCGCCGGGATTCCGAAAAACGCTGCCACAACTCGGCATGTGGTAGGGTTGAGTGGTACGGCGCTGGTCAAGATGACTAGCGGTATCGGTTGTAACCTGATCCGGACTAAATCCCGGTTTTAGCTGAAAAGTGGCCTGGGTTACTAACCAATCCTTACCTTGCAGAATGGAAGTGCGATAGGCATATCCCATTTCTTCAGGAGTCAAGATCTTGACACTGCCATCTGGTAAGAGGACATGAGCATTCACCAGACGTTCAGCAACACACCCACCGTGGGCACCTGCATTCATCACAACGGCTCCCCCAACCGTACCTGGAATGCCAACAGCCCATTCTAATCCCCGGCACCCCTGCTCGGCAGCGTGCCATGCTAATCGGGGTAGAGGTTCACCAGCTCCCACGGTTACCTGGCCTGTTCTCAGGTTAAATCCGGTATGACGCAGGCGGCGCGTACCAATGACCAGGCCAGGAAGGCCGCGATCGCTAATCAATAAATTCGACCCCGCTCCCAATAAAGTAATCAGCAGTCCTTCAGCCTTAGCCCAGGCGAAGCTAGCCTGAAGTTCATCTAAGGTGCGAGGTGCAACATACCACTCGGCAGGGCCACCAACTCGGAAGGAAGTCAGTGTCGCTAAGGGAACTCCTGCTTTAATCACACAATCTGTGTTAGCAAGGTGAATCTGGCGATTAGTCGCGTGGGACAGACGACGAGTGGGTAGAGGAACCACGGTTTCTGTCTCAGGAGACATTGGTTTTGGGAGGTTGTATGAAAGAGTCATAACTTAACGATCGAATCCATTTCCCGCGACAGCAACCATCAAAAGTCTAATTTAGACAACTCAACCAATCAGGTTCGGTAGTGAGGATGTGTAAAGTGAATAGATAGAGCTAACTAAGCGTGATTACACCACTCTTGAGATAACTCTTGCTCCACAGTCTGATGAAAAGCCATCACTTCTGAAATAATTTGATTGAGGTTACCTGCTCCCAGGAACAGTGCGATATCTCCAGGAACTAACAACTCTGTCAATAGCTGGCTGATGGATGGTAGTGATGGTCGGTAGATCACTTTTTTGTGATGTTCTGCAATCAAGCTGGCAACCACTTCGCCTGTAAAACCTTCAGGCTTGGGTTCCCCAGCACTGTAGATGTCGCTGACGATTACTACATCAGCATTCCCAAACGATCGCGAAAACTCCGATAGAAAAGCCTGAGTTCGGCTATAGCGATGAGGTTGGAAGATGGCAACCAACCGCTTACGAGAGGAAATCGGGGAATCTTGAATTTGTAACCGGGCCGCAGCCAGCGTTGCCTGAATCTCGCTAGGGTGATGCGCATAATCATCCAGGAACAGGATGCCATTGTATTCACCCCGACGTTCCATGCGGCGACGTGCACCTTCAAAGGTAGCCAGCGATCGGGCAATGGTCAGAAAATCTAACCCTAGCAAACGGCCAACTGCTACAGCCGCCAAGGCATTACTGAGATTGTGTTGACCAAGCAACTTCAAATTTAATCGTCCCAGAATCGCCCCTCGCTCCCAAACCCTGGCCGTTGTACCGTCGCCCCAGTAGGATACACAATCGACCGTGTAGGTAGCTCCTGAATTGGCATCCAGACTATAAGTAATGGCGGGATGCAAGTGCTCCCGAACGGTGGGACAGTCATAGCAGGCAATCAGGGTTCGGCAATTTTTCTCAAACGTCTGAAAGGTATCGATGACCTGATCCAGGCTCTTGTAGTGATCGGTGTGGTCAAGCTCGATATTGGTGACAATGCCAATTTCAGCCGCAAGCTTTGTTAGAGATCCATCAGACTCGTCCGCTTCAGCTACCAAATGGGATCCCTGACCGACCCGCGCGTTTCCGTACCATGCGTTGACTTCACCACCTATAACAACGGTCGGATCCAGTTCGGCTTGTAACAGCAAGTAGCCAACTAAACTACTCGTCGTTGTTTTACCATGAGTACCCGCAACCGCAATTCCCTGATAGGCTTGCATTAGACCTGCCAATACGTCGGAACGATGGAAAATAGGACAGCCTAGATCACAAGCGGCTTGATACTCTAAGTTTTCTGAGTGAATTGCCGTTGAGCAAATCACTTGCGGCAGATCTACGACTGAGTTCTTGGAAGATCGAAAATACTCTAAATTACTAGGATCCTGACTCCAGAAAATATGTACCCCATTCTCTTGCAATCGTTGGGTAATATGGCTCAGGCGAAGATCCGACCCAGAGACAGGGAGATTCCGTTTTGCCAGGACATAGGCGAGAGCAGACATACCAATGCCACCCACACCAATGAAATGAAACGACCTGCCGCTGAAGTCAACAGAACTCAGCATTTTAGACTCCTCACGTACCACACCTGTATCACGCGCTATCATATCAGGAATCACCTTTTTGGCACACAAAGTTCGTAACTAGGCTCAGGCATTCATCACTACTCAATTCGTGATTTAGCCGATGTCTATCGGGTTAGTTTGAGCTACCTGAGATTTGAAATGACTTGATCAATTTAGAATTTGGAGTTCAGGGATCTGTCCTGAACGTTATACCACCCCTTTGTTTTTTTGCCAATAAATGAAAACCCGGCCTGAGAAGGATATTGAGTATCTAAACACCGAACTTAAGGTTTGCTCAGATATTTTCTAAACTGGTGCTCCAAAAATCTCAATTACCTTTAAACCAAGTCCAGCTAGAGGACTGGAGTTTTTTCACGAGATCAACTACGGTTTTGAACTTGGATAAGGTTTAAATGGTCTGTGGGGGGAATATGCCTTTGCAGAAAATAGGGATTTTCGGGGGGGCTTTCAACCCCGTTCATTGGGGCCATCTTCTTGTTGCAGAAACGGCTTTGAGTCAATTTGAACTGGATCAGGTTCTATGGGTAACGACCTACCAGCCGTCTCATAAAAGAGCAAGCAGTTTGCTGGACTTTAAGCATCGGCTTGCTATGGTGCAGCGGGCGATCGCGGATCATCCTAATTTCACCACTCCAGATATTGCCTCAGAACCAAAAGAACCTTCCTACGCCATCTCTACGTTGCTGGAACTTCAGCCTCTTTATCCCCTTACAGAGTGGTACTGGATTATTGGCATAGATGCCTTTCAGAACTTACCTCGGTGGCGAAGTAGTGAGGAGGTTGCAGCTCAATGCACCTGGCTAGTTGCCCCCCGCAATCATTTAGATGCCATAACACTATGTCAGCAGGTTGCCACCCAGCTATCGGCTCATTCCTTGCCATTCCGCTGGCAGTTGCTCTCAATGCCTCAGAACCAAGTGTCCTCCAGCTTAATCCGACACTATTGCCAGATAGGGCGATCGCTGCGCTATCTGGTTCCTGAACCAGTCAGGGAGTATATTACCGTCCATCAGCTTTACCAAAGTTCGGAGACCGGGGATGCCTTTCAGGACAACGGCAAGAATTTTTAGCTAAACGTGGCTCTCAGGTCAAAATCTTGAAATAAAGTCATCAAGGGAAACAGGGGCATTTCCTTAAGAAAAAATGAGCATAGAGAATTGTTGCATGGGGATCCCCTGGCACCGTATGATTTCTATATTGACTAGGTATTTATCTACAGAGGGCAAGACGCAGTGATTAGAGTAGCGATTAACGGCTTCGGGCGCATTGGGCGTAACTTCGCGCGTTGCTGGCTGGGCAGAACAAATAGTCAAATAGAATTAGTTGCTATTAACGACACCTCCGACCCCAGAACCAATGCCCACCTATTGAGATATGACTCAATGTTGGGTAGGTTGTCAGACGACGTACAGATCAGCGCTGATGATAATAGCATCACTCTTAACGGCAAAGTTGTTAAATGTACGTCCGATCGCAATCCCGAAAACCTCCCCTGGAAAGAGTGGGAAATCGACCTAATCATTGAATCGACTGGAGTTTTTACCAGCAGGGAAGGGGCCGCCAAGCATATCAATGCTGGAGCCAAAAAGGTGCTAATCACGGCTCCCGGTAAAAACGACGACGGGACGTTTGTGGTCGGTGTGAATGAAAAGGATTACGACCACGCCAAGCACCACATTATCAGCAATGCCAGTTGTACCACGAATTGCCTCGCGCCCATTGCCAAAGTGCTGAATGACAACTTCGGTATCATCAAGGGCACCATGACTACAACCCACAGCTACACCGGAGACCAGCGGCTTCTGGATGCCAGCCACCGGGATCTGCGGCGTGCCCGTGCTGCCGCGATGAATATTGTCCCCACCTCTACTGGTGCCGCTAAAGCCGTGGCTTTGGTACTCCCCGAACTAGCTGGAAAGCTGAACGGGATTGCTCTGCGGGTGCCTACTCCCAACGTCTCTGTCGTGGATTTGGTGGTTCAGGTAGAAAAGAGTACGATCGCAGAACAGGTTAATGAAGTTCTGAAAGCTGCTTCTGAAGGCGAGATGAAAGGAATTATCAAATACTGTGATCTGCCTTTGGTATCCAGTGACCATGCGGGTACCAATGAATCCTCCATTGTTGATGCGGCTCTTACAATGGTGATGGGTGGAGACATGGTCAAGGTTGTGGCTTGGTATGACAATGAATGGGGCTACAGTCAGCGGGTTGTTGATCTGGCTGAAGTTGTGGCTCAAAAGTGGGTCGCTTGAGCAAATCCCTAATCACTAAATCGAAAATTCATCCAACCCTTTTATTTCGGCAACTCTCAGGAGTTGCCTTTTTAGTTGAATGGCAAAGTAGAGATGTTCCGGCGGCACGTCTCTACCAATATCTGGTGTTGAAAATATGGCAGTTTAGCAAGTTGTCAGAGTCAAATAGGGAAAAGTACTGTTGTCCCAACTATGTCAGCTATCCCTATTGCAACGATGTCAGATGACTCTGGAGAATAGCTTGTCAATCGGTATCAGCTTCAGCTCATTCCTGTTCTCATACCTTGAGTTTGACGCTGGCCCCAGAAAACTGCCGAAAACTAGGATTTTGGATTCTGCAAAGCCGTTCTCTGCCTGCTGGATCGCCTGCTGCCAGCAGACAGATATTAGAGGCAGAATATGAAAGACTAAAGCGCCAGATTGAAGATGAATGTAATAAAGATAAAGATCAATTTAACTCGTAGTCCTGCAAACTGTGAAATGGTTTGAGGATTGCTACAGTCGAGCACTGGAACTCTTTGCACTGTCCACAGAGGGAATCATGTCACAGTTTATCTATCTTCACGGTTTTGCCTCCAGTCCGGAATCGACCAAGGCGAAGGACTTGTGCGATCGCTTTGCCCAACTTCAGATTCCCCTTGCCATCCCTGACTTGAACCAGAACGATTTCACCCATCTCACCCTCACCCGCCAGTTGCAGCAAGTAGAATCCGACTTTCCCCCAGCCCCGGAACCTGTGACCCTGATTGGTTCTAGCTTTGGCGGACTGACTGCCGCCTGGTTAGGCCAGACCCAGACCCAGGTAGAACGGCTAATTTTGCTGGCTCCCGCCTTTAGCTTTCTGTCTCACTGGTTGTCTCAGTTAGGAGAACAACAGGTGCAGCAATGGCAAAGGGAAGGCTTTTTACCCGTCTATCACTACGGGCAGGAAAAAATGTTGCCGATCAGCTATCAGTTTGCTGAAGATGCGGCCCAATACCGGGAATCCGAAATTGTCCGCCCGGTGCCAACGTTGATCATTCACGGCAAGCGGGATGAAGTGATTCCCATCCAGGCCAGCATTGAGTTTGCCAGCGATCGGCCCTGGGTAACGCTGGTGCAGATGGACAGTGATCACGCTTTAACTGATGTGCTGGATGAAAGTTGGCAACTGATCCGTGAATTCTGTCAATTGTCCTGAAGTCTGTAATTGTCCCGCCCTTAAGGTAGATTTGATATCTGATTAATGCGTTTGTACTTCCTTAAGGAGCAGCCTCAGATGCAGGCGGAACGGCCCCAATCTCCGTTACCTCCCCCGGCCTTGCGGTCCTATCAGAATCAACTGATTAAGGATCTGTACATTAAATTGGGTCAGGGCTATCGCCGGGTTGCCATCATTGCCGGAACTGGAGCGGGGAAAACCGTGATTGGGGGCAAGATCTGTGCAGATACGGCTACCCGTGGACTGCGCCTGATGTTTCTAGTGCATCTGGATGTGCTGGTGGGCCAGACTTACCAGAAAATGCAGGCATTTGGGTTGCGGTGCGGCTTCATCAAGGCGGGATGGCGTGAAGACCCAGAGGCTCCGATTCAGATTGCCAGCATTCAAACGATGGAAAAGCGCTCCTGGTGGCGGAACTGGCGTGCGGATGTGGTGTTTTTTGATGAGGGACATACGACCGTCTTCAGTCAAATTGGCCAGGAAATTATTTACCGCACTCACGCTCAGGCCATCCATTTAGCCATGACGGCGACCCCCTATCGCCTGGGAAGAGAGCAATTGGGCGATCACATGCAAACCTTTGTCGCCTCACCCGTTCCAGCAGAACTGCAACGATTGGGCTACCTGGCCCCGATGGAATATTACGGGGTTCCGGTAGACTCCCAGATCCAGTTGAATGGCGTGCGAACGGTGGCTGGAGATTTTGATGAGCGGGATTTGAAAAATGCCTGCGATCGCCCCGAACTAGTACAGCGGATTGTGGAAGAATGGCACCGGCTGACCCCTGGCAAACGGACGATCGCCTTTTGTGTGGATATTGAACATGCCCGTCACGTCGCCGAAGCCTTCACTGCCTCTGGAGTGTCAGCCGCCGTGGTGGATGGTAGCACTCCGATTAGAGAGCGGCAACGGCTTTACCGTCGGCTAGGGGCAGGAGAACTATTGGTGCTCACCTCCTGCAATGTGATCAGCATTGGCTTTGATGAACCGAGTGTGGAAGTTGGATTGCTATTACGTCCCACTCAATCCCGCGCCCTGCACTTTCAGCAAATTGGTCGCTTGATGAGAATTTCTCCCTCCACGGGAAAAACCTGCGGCATTGTGTTAGATCAGGCCAATAACCTGCATCGCCTTGGCTTTCCCGAAGATGTGAAAGAGTATCGTCTGCCCAGCAGTCAAGAACCCGGAGACCATCCAGCCTCGCCAACCAAACAATGTCCCAATTGCAATCGCCTGATGTGGGGCTTTGTCATGATCTGTCCGAGTTGTGGCTATATCTGGAAAACAGAACCGCAAATCGTTACGGATACCCTGGTGGAAGTTTACAGCGAGGAACTGTTACGCCAACGAGAACTGCGGAAAATGTACAACTTCTTTCGGGAACAGCGGCAAAAGAACTTCCGCGAGGGTGCTTCCCCGAATTGGACGAAACGAGTGTTTTTTGAACGGTTTAACTGCTCCCCCGATCCCTCCTGGTGCCTGGGTGCCATTTTTGGGGATGTCCCTACGTTGGAGGACAAGTACGCTTACCGGGATTATTTATTCCGAATCGCCAAGCACCAGGGCAAATCGATCGTCTGGGTAATCGAAGAATTTCAGCAAGAATTTGGCCCCGGAAACTGGAAGGAAATTTTTTTTGAAACCTGAATCTTAGAGGATGTTTTAAAGGCCTGTCTCTTTGTCACCTTGGCGACTGAAGTCGTGGCTATACGGAGAAAACCTGCCGATGCAGGTTACTAAAAACCTTGATTTTATTGAGTCTGCGTCGGCAGACTGGGTGAATGTAGTTGCGGTTTTAACCGCCGGATACTTTTCTTATATACATCGGGTTTCGTGGCTCAAAACAGCTTTAAGGCGTTGGGTTTCATGCTTCAACCTAACCTGCTACCGATTTAAACAGTTTTTAGGGCAGATCGATGGATTAGCAGGAGGGGGTTGCGCCGTTAAATGAACATTAGAAGCAGCAGGATTAATCCCTAAACTGGCTTCTTACAGCACCTGCCGGGGTCACAATTTAATCTAGTGTACGAAGGTGTCTTAGCCCACTTCTTGAGGGGTACTTAAGGAAGATCGGAGGCTCAATATATTCTCGTAAAGAAATGGTAAATATTACAGAGCATTTACGGAGGAGTGGAACCTGGGAACTCGATCGCGGTCATTGTCACTACGGATAGCAGACAGCTTGATTCAGCCGTCATTATCCGGGCTTAAGCTCCGCGTAAGGTATAAACTCTACGCTCCCTGTTGAACCTCGTGACTAACATGATCAGCATCAATAGACACATGAGGGTTCTAACAATTCCTATGAACACATCATCAACTTCAGTGCATCCATCTCTTAATCCTCTACCGACTGCCACGCCTTCTACCAGTCCATCCTCCTCTGCAAAACCTAAATCCAGTCCACCTCCTCAGCCCGCTAAAGTCACGGTTGATGTCATCACCTCTACCGATCCGTCCTCCTCTCCCAAAACCAAAGCCAGTCCATCATCTCAACCTGCAAAAGTCACGGTTGAAATTCCCGCTACTTCGCCGCTGCCCATTGATCCCTTCGACCCAACCTGGATTAAGTTGTGGGAACAGGTTGGCCCCATCAGTTACCTGGGTCTCCTGTGCTTGTTTGTCTAGTTGCTGACTCGCCTGGTACAAACCGTAAAAGGGAAATAAACTCTAACTGTTGCAAGTAGATTTCCCACAATGACACGATCGCCTTCTTCTAGTTCGTTCCCTTTCCCTCCTGGCAATCTGGGTCTACCGTTGATTGGTGAAACAGTTAGCTTTTTGCAAGATCCCGACTTTGCCAATAAACGCCACAAACGATATGGAGACATTTTCAAAACCCGTTTATTTGGTAGTCCAACCGTCTATTTATCCGGTGCTGAAGCGGTTCGCTTTGTGTTGTTAAATGAAGATCGGTATTTTGTGAACCGTTGGCCTCCCAGTACCAGTACCCTTCTAGGCCCAGCATCCTTAGCGGTGCAAAAGGGCAGTGAACACCAACAGCGCCGGAAACTGCTGGCCCAGGCTTTTCAACCGCGAGCACTAGTCAGCTATATTCCAACCATGGTGGCCATGACTCAGCATTATTGCGATCGCTGGGCACAACAAGGCACTCTTACCTGGTATCCCGAACTGCGAAACTACACCCTGGATATTGCCTGCAAGTTGATTGTAGGAATTGAGGCTGGATCAAAAACATCCTTTGGCGAATGGTTTGAAAGCTGGGTGGGTGGGCTGTTTTCCGTTCCATTGCCATTCCCCTGGACGAACTTTGGTAAAGCCCTCCGTAGTCGTCAGTTATTGCTGCGTGAGATTGAGCGCATTATCAAAGATCGGCAAAGTCAGCCGGATATGGGGCAAGATGCATTAGGGCTGCTGATTCAAGCTCAGGATGAGGAAGGAAATCGCCTCGGTATTGAGGAATTGCAGGATCAGATTTTGACTTTACTGTTTGCAGGACATGAAACCCTGACTTCAGCGATCGCCACCTTCTGCCTGAGAGTAGCCCAACATCCCACCGTGTTAACCAAACTTCGGATTGAACAGGCGCAATTTCAGCCCAACCAACCCCTGACCCTGGAATCCTTAAAGCAGATGGAATATTTGGAACAGGTGCTGAAAGAAGTACTGAGAATCCTGCCGCCTGTGGGGGGTGGGTTTCGTGAGGTGATTCAGACCTGCGAAATCAACGGATATACCATTCCCAAAGGCTGGTCTGTTTTGTATGAAATCGGCAGAACCCATCAAGACAGCCAGATCTACCCCAAGCCCAAAGAATTTAACCCGGAGCGATTTGCCACGACAGGCGGCACCGACAAAGTAAAACCATTTAGCTACGTGCCGTTTGGTGGTGGCGTTCGAGAATGTTTAGGCAAGGAATTTGCTCGACTAGAGATGAAAATTTTTGCTGCCCTGCTTCTGCGAAATTACGAATGGACATTACTCCCTGAGCAAAATCTGGATTTCGTCATGGTTCCCACTCCTCGGCCCACTGATGGCCTCAAGGTACAATTCCGTCCGATTCCCAACGGACAAAGGACTAATGACCAATGATAACTACCCCTGCTTTCCAGCAAAAAAACCACGACAGACAATCTACCGTGGTTTCTTTCAACTCAGTTGATTTGTTTTCATGGACACGAGACTTTATTGGCCAGCTTCCAGGGGGGTCTTAGCTTGGTCTGCCGGTAAGCGGCCAAACCCTTTTTCCAGAAAGTATTTGTTCAGGAAGGTGGTTGCCAGAGACAAGATAACGGGGCCGAGAATCATGGCCAGTAAACCGTGTACTGCAAAACCAGGAACCAGGAGCGAGGCTAACCAGAAGCACACGCCATTCACCACCAGCGAGAAGGCTCCTAGCGTTAGGAAATTGATAGGCAAGGACAGAAACGATAGAGCAGGTTTCACCGTGCCATTGACCAATCCGATCGCGAGGGCAGCCAGCAGGGCAGCGGGGAAGGTGGCAATGTCCACTCCGGGAACCGCCAGATCAACAATGAGCAGACCCAAGGCACTGATCAACGTGGTCAGAAAGAATCCAAACATAATGTCCTCCTTAAAGGGATGAGAGAGTTAACCTACACGGAACCAGGTTGCTGATGCAGTTTTTCTTCGTGTTTGGCGATCGCCCAAACCGCGTGAATGCTGCCGGGAACCCAACCCAGGAACGTCAGCAGAATATTAATCAGCAAGGTCGTACTCAACCCATAGGTCAGAAAAACTCCCACCGGCGGCAGCAGAATACCCAGAGCCAAACGAATCAGTTTCATAATTTGACCTCATATAGCTAGAAGCAACTTTTTCCGAGCGACTGTTGCAAGCTCAGATCTGGAGAGGTTTTCAGGGATTTCGCAACCCTTTTCAACCACATCTTAATCCTCGCAAAGTCATGGTCAAATTACCGGTGTTGAAAACCCCAATATTTACCGTAACATTCCCACCCGTTTGAGATTTAAACCAAGTTTGGCAGTTCTTTGGGAGTGCTTTGTCCCTACCAATTTCGCCAACCTCCTTTAGACTTGACCTCGCCATTATGGGAGATAGGGCGGCTTTCCAGTAAAGCTTGATACGCTTGGCTGGAAGACCAGCGATCGATCTCCCGCGCCCGTAATACTGGAACCGGATGGGTGAGTTGAGCAGTCATCGCCTGTTTCAGCAGCTCGCCGATCTGGTCTTTACTGATCTCGTCATAGGCTCTGGCTTGGGCTAGAAAGGCATCCAGATTCAGTTGACTGGCTAAGGTGGGTGAACCACCAGCTAGTTTCATCAGGACGGATGCTACCACTCTAGGATTTTGGGTCGCCAGTAAAGCTGCCCGATCGCAGCTAAACTCAGCACAGCGTACCCATTCCAGTAACTGGGTTTGGAGGGCCTGCGCGACTCCTGCCCCCCAGGGAAGTTGACCTGCGGCTAATACCAGCAGATTGGCCAGCGTCAAATATACCCCATGCTCACACTTCAAGTGTCCCAGTTCGTGGGCAATCACCGCCTGAATTTCGTCTGGCGTTAATAACTCCAGCAACGAGGTATGTATTACAATGAACGGCTGCTTGCCGCGCATCGCAAACGTATAAGCATTGGGAACTGGATGTTGCCGGACGTACAGTTGGGGTGGTTCCAGGTCGAGAATCTGACAGGCATCTAACAACAGCTTGTGCAGCTCAGGAAGTTGTTGCTCCCCCACCAGCACACTGGAGGCAATATTCTCTAAATAAAAGAATTGCTCTGCCAGTGGGCCTAATAGATTGCGAACCATCACATCCAAACCTGGCAACTGCTTTAAATTTGCAGTCGCTTCTAAGTCAAGCGGGTGCCGGAAGTGATCCGCTCGCAAACCAATCAGAGGCGTTTTGAGGAGAGACATAGGGCAGTCAGGTGCAGACAGAACGAATTGACTGAACCCTACCTTAACATTGAGCCGTTCTGGTCAATCCATCGTCAGTATAGCGAGATTGTAGTATCTACAGAAGTAATTTCTTGGCTCAGAAATCTTCTGAGAGTTACAATCTCATCATGTCCCAGTTGTAGGATGTGTGAGGCGTTAGCTGTAACGCATCGCAGGGATTGTAGTTTCGTGCACAGCCCTAAGTCTTTAAAGCAGGATCTTTGCTGGAGTCAGAACTGACTTTGACTCGCTGTAAGCGGGCACCTAGTTTCTGCAATTTCGTTTCCAACTGCTCGTAGCCGCGATCGAGGTGATGTAGCCCCTGAATCGTAGTCTTACCGTTGGCTGCCAGCCCTGCCAGAACTAAAGCCGCAGAAGCCCGCAAATCAGTCGCCACGACTGGAGCACCGGAGAGCATAGGAACTCCCTGAATAATCGCGTTGCATCCTTTCAGACGAATATTCGCTCCCATGCGGTTCAGTTCTGCCACGTGGCGCAGGCGATTTTCAAAAACGGTTTCCGTGATCACGCTATTGCCTTCACTGAGGGCCAGCAAGGCCATGAATTGAGCCTGCATATCGGTTGGGAAGCCAGGGTAGGGCAGAGTTTCAATATCAGTGGCCCGGTTGCGATCGCTGGGAATGAGACGCAGACGATGGGGGGCTTCCGTAATCACCTGGGCACCGACCGCTTGCAGTTTGGCGATGACTGCCGTTAAATGATCCGGCACGACAGGAGACAAACTAATCTCTGAGCAAGTAATGGCTCCAGCTACCAGAAAGGTTCCGGCCTCGATGCGATCGGGAATAATGCTGTAGTCCGTGGAATACAGGCTGGGCACGCCGGAAATCGTGATGGTATTGGTGCCAGCCCCCCAGATTTTGGCACCCATTGCACGACAGAAATTGGCTAAATCTGCAACTTCAGGTTCCTGAGCCGCATTCTCAATGATGGTTTCTCCATCCGCCAGTGTTGCAGCCATCATCAGTGTTTCAGTGGCTCCCACACTGGGATAATCCAGATAAATTTTGGCTCCCTTCAGCCGTTTGCTGGCTCCTCTCACATAGGCATTAACCATGCCGTGATCAATTTGCACTTCGGCACCCATTGCCTGCAATCCTCGCACATGCAGATCAACGGGACGTGCCCCGATCGCACAGCCTCCTGGCAAAGGAACTCTCGCGACCCCCAACCGGGCTAATAAAGGGCCAATCACAAAGAAACTGGCTCGCAGTTGGCTCACTAACTCATACGGTGCCCGGGATTCTCCAATCGAGGAAGCATTCAGGGTCAGGCAATCACCCTGCCGTTCCAGCTTTACCCCCAATGCCCTCAGAATTTCACCCATGCGGCCCACATCCACCAGGGATGGTACATTCCGCAAACGGCACTCTTGAGGACACAGTAAGGCACCGGCCATCAAAACCAGTGCCGAATTTTTGGCCCCACTGATGGTGACATGACCGCTGAGCCGTTGCCCTCCTAAAATCTCCAGGATGGCAGAATCCTCTTCTGAGGCCGCTAAGGTGTTGGGTAGGTTAGAAGTGAAAGTAATGGCTTTGCCCTCCTGCATTAACATCAAACTCTGAATTCGGTCTTGATTCTACAGGAAAGAATTAAGCCGTCCCAATTTTTTTATTTTTTCTACTTGTGGATAGAAAATCATTCGCTCGAAAATTTGTCACTTTATTGCCTCAAGGTGATTGACAGATGCTCACAAGTATCTGAAGATTATGAATCGCGGGTTACACCGTGCGTCAGCGGAACTGGCGGAATTGGTAGACGCGCTAGATTCAGGTTCTAGTGTCAGCAATGACTTCCGGGTTCAAGTCCCGGGTTCCGCATTACTCAATCCTTTTGAATGACTGTCCTGACGATTGGCAAGGCTGAGGTTTTTAGGTACAGATTCTGCAGGAATATTTTAAAAAACTTATCATTCGTTTAAATTCGTAACAAAATTTCAATCAAACCAGTCCTCTATGCTCACCAGTCTGCAAAATCCTCTCGTCAAACAGATGCGAAAGTTGCATCGAGCGAAGGAGCGACGAGAACAGCAGGTATTTTTGGTGGAAGGTACCCATCTGGTGGAGGCGGCTTGTGCAGCTAATAGATCGCTCGTTACCGTCTGCTGCACTCCGGAGTGGTCACACCAGCATCCAGACTTGTGGCAGCAGATCGAGCACCGGGCCAAACGGATTGAGTTCGTCAGTTCAGAAGTGTTGCGGGCGATCGCTACCACGGTGGAACCCGACGGAATCGTCGCCACTCTGGAACGTTCCTCGACCCCGGCCCCCACCTTTACCAGCTTGGGAATTGTCCTGGAAACAATTCAAGATCCTGGCAACCTGGGCACCATCATTCGAACGGCGGCGGCGGCTGGCACAGAAGGGATCTTACTGAGTCACGATAGCGTCGATCTAGATCATCCCAAGGTGCTGAGAGCCTCCGCAGGCCAATGGTTTCAACTGCCAATGGCCGCCAGTGATCATCTGCCCCAGGATATCCGACAATACCAGCAGCAAGGAATGCAGGTAATCGCCACCTTGCCGACAGCCGCATTGACCTACTGGGAAGCGGACTTTCGGCAACCGACCCTGCTGTTGTTGGGTAATGAAGGGGCTGGTTTATCCCCCAGCATGGAGTCTTTAGCCGATGTGGCGGTGCGGATTCCGCTGGCTTCTGGTGTGGAATCGTTGAACGTGGCGATCGCCGCTGCCCTGATCCTGTATGAAGCGAAACGGCAGCGGGAGTGCCCTACCCCTGCTCAGTCTGCCGCTGTTGAATAAATTGTTCAATATCTGCGATCGCCTCTTCCCAGACACTCAGGTCAAATTGGACAGCGCGATCGGTCACAAGTTCAGGAGTTGGCTCTGGACACAGGGCTTGCGGTGACTTGGATGGTTCCTGGGTGGATTCCAGCGTTTGTTGTAACTGGTCAAGCGACTGCTTAAAAGCTTCGGCAGCGGCTCGTCGTATGTCTTGCTGTGGTTGACCCATAAGCTGGACTCCAAACGAGGGTGAAATAAACCAGTTCCAACCACTGGCGAGGTTGAAGGCTATATGTGTACTTACAATAGGTCGTCCCTATAATCCGTATCTACAATAGTCCACCTGGCTTAAAATGCCCAATGCCAGCCGATTCCTTGCAAAAGTTGTCTGATGAGCGCCTTCCGACCGAAAATAGGGAGGATTAAGTCAGGAGAAACTTGTGAGTGAGACATTTGATTACGATTTACTAATCATTGGAGCCGGAGTTGGTGGTCACGGTGCGGCGCTCCATGCGGTGAGCTGTGGGTTGAAGACGGCTATTGTCGAAGCCGGAGACATGGGGGGAACCTGCGTGAATCGGGGCTGTATCCCTTCTAAAGCTTTGCTGGCCGCTTCAGGACGGGTCAGGGAATTGCGAGATACCCATCACTTAAAGTCCCTGGGAATTCAGTTGGAGTCTGTTTCGTTTGATCGTCAGGGCATTGCCGATCACGCCAACAGCATTGTCACCAAGCAACGAGATGCCCTGGTCAATAGCCTGAAGCGATTAAGTGTAGAGACAATTCACGGCTGGGCCAGAATTGCCGGGAAGCAAAAAGTCTCAGTCGAAACAAAAGAGGGCAACAAAATCATTACGGCCAAGGATATTATTCTCGCTCCCGGTTCAATTCCCTTTGTCCCACCCGGTGTAGAAATCGACCACAAGACCGTGTTCACCAGCGATGATGCGGTGCGCTTGGAATCCCTGCCGGACTGGATCGCGATCGTCGGTAGCGGCTACATTGGCCTGGAATTTGCCGACATCTACTCGGCGCTGGGCTGTGAAGTGACCTTGATCGAAGCCCTAGATCAGCTGATGCCAGGATTCGACCCCGACATTGCCAAACTGGCCCAGCGCGTCCTGATTACTCCGCGTGATATTGAAACCCGCGTCGGCATGTTGGCGAAACGAGTCATCCCCGGCTCTCCGGTCGTGATTGAACTGGCCGATGCCAAAACCAAAGAGGTAGTCGAGGTACTGGAAGTAGATGCCTGCTTAATTGCCACAGGCCGCACTCCTTACACCAAAGATTTAGGCTTGCAATCCGTGGGCGTAGAGTTGGATCAGCGAGGATTTATTCCAATCAATGACCACTTAGCCGTGGTAAAGAAAGGTAAAGCCGTTCCCCATCTGTGGGCGATCGGTGATGCCACAGGCAAGATGATGCTGGCTCATACGGCCTCGGCTCAGGGGGTGGCCGTGGTGGAAACAATCTGTGGGCGACCCCGTGAAGTGGATTATCACAGTATTCCTGCCGCGGTCTTCACCCATCCAGAAATCGGTTTTGTGGGCATGACCGAGCCTGCAGCCCAGGAAAAAGCCAAGGCGGAAGGGTTTAAGGTGGGAGTGGCTCGTACCTACTTCAAGGGCAATGCCAAGGCGATCGCAGAAGGGGAAACAGAAGGCATGGCTAAAGTCATCTACCGCACCGATACCGGGGAAGTGTTGGGGGTTCATATTTTTGGTCTGCATGCCTCCGACTTGATTCATGAAGCAGCTAGCGCGATCGCTCAGCGGCAATCCGTCAACTCCCTCGCCTTTCTGGTGCATACCCATCCCACCCTCTCAGAGGTGTTGGATGAAGCCTACAAGCGGGCGATCAAAGCGCATTAAGGGATAAGAACAAATTAAGGTGCAATTCTTGGGCAGGGGCAAACAGCCGTTCGTCCCTACAGAGAATCGATCCAGAGCAGGTTACTTAATTGGCTCTCCTAAAGCCATTCTGAGCATTTACATGCCGTTATTCTTTAGAGTTAGGCTACGCTATCAGATACATCTCTTTACTCCTTCGTTTACACTACTCTATGCAGATCCGTCGCCGTCCACCCAATCCCGCTGTTGCTGTTCAGGAATTGCGGTATCAAGTGCGTGTACCTGATGCCAAACCACGCCATATTCTAGAGGAAATTGTCTGGCAGAAGGAATCCGAAGTCGATCAGCTGCGGGAATTTTTACCTTTACAGGAATTACGCCGCAAGGTTCAGGACGTGCCGCCTGCCCGGAATTTTCTGCAGATACTCAAGCAGGGCAAAACTCGACCTGCGGTGATTGCAGAGGTAAAAAAAGCCTCTCCCAGCAAAGGGGTGATTCGGGAAGATTTTGACCCAGTGGCGATCGCCCGCTCCTACGAGCAAGGGGGAGCAACCTGTCTCTCTGTTCTGACCGACAAGCAATTCTTTCAGGGCAACTTTGAGTATCTCAAGCAAATCCGGCAGGCGATCGACCTGCCGTTGCTCTGTAAGGATTTCATTATTTATCCTTACCAGATGTATTACGCGAGGCTGCATGGGGCAGATGCTGTGCTGCTGATTGCGGCCATTCTCTCGAATAAAGATTTGCAATACTTCCTCAAAATCGCGGCAACGTTAGGATTGACTCCCCTGATCGAAGTTCATACTCTGGCAGAACTCGATCGGGTGTTGGCCTTGCAGGATGTATCTTTGATCGGCATCAACAATCGTAACTTAGAAGATTTTTCGGTTGATATAGAAACTACCCGCATCCTCCTGACAGAGCGCCAGAGCCAGATGCAACGTCGAGACATTGTAGTGGTCAGTGAATCGGGACTTTTTACCTCTCAAGATCTCCAGTATGTTGCTCAGGCAGGAGCGCAGGCCGTTTTGATTGGCGAATCTTTGATCAAACAACCCGATCCGGGTCAGGCTTTAGCCAACCTTTTTTAGGTTGCAACTAGACCAGGTTCAGCTAGAGAACGGTCGTTTTCCACTTAGAGAAACTCCGGTTCTAGACTTGGACAAGGTTTATTTTCGTTTCTTCGTTGATCTATCTTGAGCAAGGTAACCTCGGCTTCATCATGGAACCCATCCCCCTTCCCTCTCATATTCACTACGAGTTGCTCCTACAACTTCTGGAACGGCAGACGATGCATGCCGTCAATGGCAAATCTGATGTTCAGGAGCAGGTGCAGCAATTGATTATTACGCTGCGGAAAGCCCTGGCTCAACAAAAGCATCTGGAAGAAACCTGTGCGCGGCTACAACTGCCTGTGGATTATCGATGGTCGCTTGAACAAGCTGGAAGAGAATAATCCAACTTCTAAAGATTTCTTGAGTTTAAGTCAGGAGCAAATTGGAAGTCAGTAAAATATCCAGAATTTTGACACAGATGGTCGTTCATGATTTGTTGTGAACGAAAACTTTTCTATATCAAGAGTAATTTGCTAAGGTAGCATCTTAATGACACTTGGGAGGTTCTGAGTGGCTGAACCGGGCTTACCGGATAGTGCCTTATTGCCGGAGAATCGCTTTCACTCAGAGAAGGCAGATTCTGTGGCCGAGTCTGTGATGACTGAATTAAGCGAGTTGCGATCGCAGGTACGGGGGCAAACTGAGCGGATTCACCATCTGGAAAAGGCTCTCGATCAATCCCTGGCCTTTCAGGAAGAACTCCGCTCTCAGTTGGCAAATCAGCAATTTCTGGAATCCCAATTAGCCTCCACGGAAGAAATTGCCAACATACAACAGCAAGCCATCACTCAACTCAAGCAACAACTAGCGCAGCAACAACAACGATTCGCCGCCCAGCAAGGGGAAACTGAACAGAGCCACCCTCAGGATACCTCCTCCCAGTCTTGCTCCCCCTCGCCTCGGTGCAAAGATCCGTTGCCCCATCCCTGTGCAGCAAGTGGAGGTGGGCATGGTATTGCGGAACAACTCAGTCTTTTAGACCAGACCACCCTGCTAGACCAGGCCAGCTTTCCAGACCTGATGCAGAAATTGACTGAGCAAGAAGCCTCGATTCACCAACTGGAAACCGAACTGCATCGCGCTCATATTGCTTTGCAAGAGCAGCAAGCTCTGATTGATGCCTTCCAGGCTTATACCGTAAGACGGTCGGTAGGTGACCTTGCAGACTTTTCTCTGGAAGGAGAGTTATTTGCGGCTTATTGCAAGATTCAGGAATTAGAAACTCAACTTTCAAAACAGACTACAGCTCAGGCAATGTTGCAACATACCTGTCAGGAGCTAGAGCAAATCCGCGATCGCTATCAAATCCGCATTACTGAACTAGAAGCTCAGGCGGCTGTGATGCAGGAGCAAATTCTCAAGCAAGCCCAACAGTCCAGTGAGTATGAAACGGCTGTGCAACATTGGAAAGACCGTTACCACAGTCTGCAAAGCTATCTCGCTCGGATCAAACAACTGCTGGAACAATTTCTTCCCAATCCACCTGCACCTGTCGCAGAACTACTGACTACCTTACAAACGGTAACCAGTAATACTACGGAAGAACCTATTGCTCCATCAGTCTCCCGCAGCCCCAGAATCGACCTCCCTGATTTCCTGATTCGTCGCCATCGCTACCGAGCTCGCCCTTAAGAGGATGTTTTAAAGGCCTGTCTCTTTGTCACCCTGGCGACTGAAGTCGCGGCTATACCGAGAAAACCTGCCGACGCAGGTTACTGAAAACCTTGATTGTATTGAGTCTGCGTCGGCAGACTGGGTGAGTGTAGTTGCGGTTTTAACCGCCAGATACTTTGCAAACTTTTCAAACGCCCTCTAAGATTTGCATTACTTCTCCCAGAATTTATTTACCTTAAATGCCAGATTTTACTTACTCCAAACAAAGGAATTCCGTGAATTTATGGAATCTTAGTTTAAGGAAATTTCCCTTAAAGAGTTAGTTAGGTTAAGGCTGGTTTATTGCCAGGAAACATGGCTCCAGATCTAAACTTTGGGAATCATGTCATGAAGCAGCTTCACCTCATTTGTGAGCCTAGCCAATGCAAACTACACCATTAACCGGCAGCGAAATCATTCGTCAGATCCAGCAACTGGTACCTCCTGGCAGTCCAGAACCTCAAGATCCTGAAATTCTGGCCCAACTACAAGAATTGACCCAGGCGCTGATTCAAGACTATGAAGACTCTGGCCGCTTGCAAGGTGACCCCTTTAACGAAGCCTGGACACGGTCTCTCTATCTTTATGAAGCTGAAGTGCGATCGCAACTTCAAGGAAAAACGGTGCTGGTGACTGGCGGAGAAGGTTGTGTCGGGCACCAGTTGATTCAGAAATTGGTTACCCTGGGAGCTGAGCGAATTATTTCCGTTGATAATGCCCGCTGTGTTGATGGAAAAACTCCAGCCCCGCTTGCAGGTATTGCCCCAAATGTCACCCTGCACGCGATCGATGTGCGGGATTACGATGCCTTAAAACAAATTTTTGAAATAGAAAGGCCAGATTTGGTGTTTCACCTGGCCGCCATTCGGATTCCAGGTGTGGCTGAAAAAATCATTCTGACAACTGTAACCACCAATATTTTTGGTACACAAAATATCATTCAACTGTGTGAAGAATTCAATGTTGAGCAGTGTATTTTCTCCTCAACCGGAAAAGCTTCTCGCTATTGGACAGGTGAGGTGTATGCCGCCAGCAAGAAGGTGTGTGAATGGTTGTTTGCCCACGCGGCTCAAACAGGGAAAGTGCGCTATGGCATGGTGCGCTTCACCCACATACTGGACAACAGTTCCATGATTGAGCAAATCACCAGCAAGGTGGAGCAGGGTAGACCAGTTAACATCCATGCACCTGAACGCTATGTAGCTGGCCAAAATGTAGGTGAAGCCGTACATCTGCTCTTGAATTCCCTGATTCTCTCCCGGACTGAGCAACTGATCTTTGTCCTGGTGCGGAGCCTGGGATGGCCAACGGAAAGTCTGGAAGTGGCGTTGCACATGATTCAGCAATCTGGGAAGAATCTGCCCATTTACTTCCAGGGCATTCCTGTTGGCTACGAAGAATCCTTCTTCCTGGGACAGGTGGATTGGAGCAAGCAAACGGAAATCAATACCCTGATTAATGCTCTGGAAACCTGGTATGCCTCCAGCATCAGTTCCTCCGGAGACATGATTGTAGCGGCCACGATTCCCTTCTCGTCCGCCGTTTTAACCCAACAACTGGCTGATTTAAGAACACTGGCCGATGATCTGCAAACTCCCCAACCAGACATTAAACAGAAGTTGGCAGAAGTAGTTTGGGAAGTTTCCAAATCTTCTATGCGCCTGGCCACTCCTCAGCAATTGTTGCACATCTTGCAGTGGGGGATGAACCTGAAACAGTATCAACGAGGCGAGTTTTCGCTAGCTCCCTACAAACCATTCATTGAATTGGTGGTTCAGAGCCTTTACGATCGCCTCTGTGTGCAAGTTCTAAAAGATTGCCAGGTTTCTATGTCTAAATTTGCAACGATGCTTTCAGTCCTGGCTACCTTCCCAACTCTAGCCCAAGAAGTTGCCTATATGCAAAGAATTCTGGAGCTAAATACCAAGGAACTGGAACTCATCAGTCGTAAAAATGCATAGGGTGGCTAACAACGTGCTCCACAATTGGTGATCCACCATCAAATCCTGATTACGGCATCTGTAGGGGTTGGTTTGTAAACAGTTCGTGTGCACTGAACTCACATGACTGACTAAACCAGCCCCCACTAATTCCCATTCTTTAGGGAGCCAATCGTTCAAGGATCCAGTGGTGATTATCCAGGCGATACCGCAGGCGATCGTGCAGACGGCTGGGACGGCCCTGCCAAAATTCGATCATGTGGGGAATGACGCAATAACCACCCCAATGGGGAGGCCGAGGAATTTCTTGATTCTGGTATTGCTGGTTGAGTTCTGCCAAACGCTGCTCTAAAACCTCACGACTGGCGATCACCTGGCTCTGATTAGAAACCCAGGCTCCTAACTGACTCTCACGGGGACGACTATGAAAGTAGGCCACAGTTTCCGCATCTGAAACTTTTTCGACTGTTCCCTCAATCCGCACCTGACGTTCTAATGCTTGCCACAAGAACACTAGGGCAGCCTGGGGATTCTCCGCTAACTCCTGCCCTTTGTGGCTTTCATAGTTGGTGAAAAAGACAAAGCCACGATCGCTGACTCCTTTGAGCAACACGATCCGGGCAGAAGGAATCCCATCTTTAGTTGCTGTTGCCAGAGTCATGGCATTGGGCTCGAGAATATCTGCGGCCAGAGCCTGTTCAAACCAGAGTTGAAATTGCCGTATCGGATCTGGATCCACATCTGCTTCTGTGAGTTGAGCACGAGTGTACGTGAGACGCAGGTCAGCGATAGAAGGAGTGGTCATGGTTGCCTAAGTTAAGAGTTTTAAGTTTTGAGCTTTCAGTTGTAAGTTGGTTCTACATTAAGCACTTAAAACTTAAAATTCAAAACGCTCTACGATCGCCGGATATTCAAACAGCACCAATCCTGGCGTTTCCAAAGGGCAGTGACGTACCAGCCATTGGCTTCCAGGGTGTCGGCAACGGGCTTGGCTTGATCCAGTAAGATGCCACTCAAAGCTCCCCAGGTGGTGGGTTTGACGATCGCAGTCCAATGGGGAATCAAATCGATGATGATGTCAGCCAGAATGTTGCAGACAATGCCATCAACGGGGCCATTGGTCATTTCAATTAAGCGCTCAATGCTGCCTTGATTAACGATCAGACGATCGGGGGCAATGCCATTGAGTTCCCGGTTTTCCAGGGTTGCTTTGACGGCCAGGGGATCGGTATCAACGGCATAGACGCGATCGGCTCCCAGCAGGAGAGCGCCGACCGAGAGAATACCAGAGCCGCAGCCGATATCAGCAATCACAATCTGCTCTGCTTCAGGGTCGTGCTTTGCCATCGAGCGATCGGCCAATCGCATTTCCAGCGCTTCCAGACAGAGGCGAGTGGTGGCGTGATCCCCGGTGCCAAAGGCAACTCCGGGTTCCAGGCGCAGTAACAGACGCTCTGATGTGTCAGGAATGGGCAACCAGGCGGGATAGATTAACAGGTGATCGCCGACTTCTTGTGGTTGCCAGTGAACTTTCCAACTGCTGGCCCAGTCTTCTTCATCGATCAGATGCCATTCTACACCTGGAACGGGGAGTCCAACGCATAGCGCATCTTGCCGAAGCAGCAGAGCCAGGGCTGCCAGATCCAGCAGTTGCACCTGGATTTGCGACAGGTAAGCCCGTACTCGGAAAAATGCTCCCTTTCTTTCACTACAGGTGCCTCGGCAGCCAAAGCGATCTAGCCTCCAAAAGATTGTGTCTTCTAGAGCCGGATCCCCCAGAATTTGAATTTCCCACCAGCTATTGGCCATGCAGCTATCAGTTATGAGGTGTGAGGAATGAGTGATGGAAATTAACTGACACTCAACACTCAACACTCATAAACCAAGTTCAGTAAACCAAGTTCAGCTAGAGAACTGCAGTCTTCCTATAGAAAAAACTACGGTTCTGGACTTGGAAAAGGTTTAACTTTTACAACGTAACAGTGTAAGCGTCCCGGATCCCGGCAACCTTGAGAATTTCATCCAGAATTCCTTCCGGCAGGGGATCATCGATGCTGAGAACCATCACCGCATCTCCTCTGACAATTTTACGACCCACCTGCATACTGGCGATATTGACATTGAAACTGCCCAGCAGAGAACCAATTTTACCAATGATCCCCGGCATATCCCGGTGCATCGTAAACAGCATGTGGCGGTTGGGTGGAACGTTAACTGGGAACTCATCCACACTGGTAATCCGAATTTCCCCGTCTCCCAGCAAGGCTCCAGCTACGGAGTGTTCCCCTAAAGCCCCCTTAGCCGATAACTGTAGCGATCCTGTGTAGTCTCTAATCGAGGCATCGCGGGTTTCAATCACACGAATGCCGCGTTCTTTGGCTTCCAGGCTGGCGTTGACGTAATTCACCCGTTCCTGTAAGGCATGGGATAGCAAACCTTTCAGTGCAGCGATGACGATCGGCTGGCTTTGATTCGTGGCCAGTTCCCCCTGTAATCGGATGTTGAGAGATTCCACCCGCCCCCCCGCTAACTGAGCGACTAAATTGCCCAGGGTTTCGGCCAGTTGCAGATAGGGTCTGAGTTGTTCCAGTAAATCAGGACGCAGGCCAGGAATATTGACGGCAGAGCGAGCGGGTAAGCCAAGTAACACATCTCGAATTTGTTCAGCGACATCGATCGCCACATTAATTTGAGCTTCCTCCGTTGACGCGCCCAAATGAGGAGTCAGCAGCAATTCCTTACCCAGTTGGCGCAGTACAGAATCTTCTTCCAGAGGCTCTTTGGAAAACACATCCAATGCGGCTCCGGCAATTTTGCCCTGTTTCAGCGCTTCAGCGATCGCCTGCTCATCCACAATCCCGCCTCTGGCGCAGTTGATAATCCGTACCGTCGGCTTCATTTTGGCAATGGAGTCGGTATTAATCAAATTGGTGGTTTCAGGGGTCTTGGGCAGGTGTAGGGTGATGTAATCCGCTTCCTGCAACAAAATATCCAGTTCGACCAAACGGCACCCCAGTTGTTCGGCTCGTTCATGAGAAATGAAGGGATCATAGGCCAGCAGTTTCATGCCCATTGCTCGCGCGACGTTGGCCACATGAGCGCCAATCTTACCCAGGCCCACAATTCCCAGGGTCTTTTTATAAACTTCAACACCCATGAAGCTCTTGCGATCCCACTTGCCGCTTTTCACGGATTGGTTCGCTTCAGCGATGTAACGGGACATGGCTAACATCATCGCCAGGGTGTGCTCGGCTGCGGCAATGGTATTGCCCTCCGGCGAGTTGACAACCACAATTCCTTTGCGCGTCGCTTCGGGCACATCAACGTTATCTACGCCAACTCCAGCGCGACCAATAATCTTCAGTTGAGTCCCGGCCTCAATGACTTCTTTTGTAACCTGAGTCCCCGATCGAATCATCAACGCATCGTATTTCGGGATTATCCGAATCAGTTCTTCGGGCGTCAGCTTAGTTTGCACATCAACCTGAGCAACCTGGGACAGGATATCAATTCCTGCCTGGTCAATGGGATCAGAAATAAGAACCTTAGGCATAGCAAGTGGATAGGAAATCGACTTTTTACAATACGGCATTTTGGTAGCGATCGCAGGAACTTGCTCTTTTTTTTAATCTGGATTGGTCATTAGCCATCGGTCACGGCTCAATGAGTGGCTGTTCGCAGTAGACAAATGACCAGGAACGAATAACAAAGAACAAATCAAAACTGAGCATTCCAATCCTTGATACCCTAAATAGTGGTGCAATGAGACTACGGGAGAGATTGGCAAGCATGAATTATCTTGTTGCAGTATTGAGAGATCGCAGTCAGGCAGAGGCAGCTTTTTCAGCGTTGGCGGAAGCGGGGCTACCGATGGCGGAAGCGGCTATTTTGGGCCAGGGATATAAAAGTGCCGATGAGTATGGTCTCCTTGATCCCAAGGAACGAGCCGGACGCTTAGCTAAATTAATGTCTTTCTGGCTGATCCCCTTTGGCTTCCTGGCAGGGCTTACCTTCAGCTTGATCACAAACCTGAATACTTTTTCCTGGGCCGGTGAGATTGGCAATCATGTGATCGGGGGTCTGTTGGGAGCAGTTTCTGGAGCACTGGGAAGTTTTTTTGTAGGTGGTGGAGTAGGTTTAACGTCTGGAAGCGGAGATGTTATCCCTTATCGCAATCGTCTCAAGGAAGGAAAATATTTAATCGTCTTTAAAGGATCAGAAGCTTTGACTCGAAAAGCTACCGGGATCCTGCGCCAATTTAAGCCTGAAAACCTGCAGGGGTATAGTGAAGCTTAGAGCTTACAGCGGCATTGCAGCCCAGGTGTGATCATTATTACGGAATCGCTTCTGGCACATCACTCATATTTTAGGCATCGGTGGTCGATAACTATAAGTACCCGCTCCCTTCCTGAAAATGTGTGAGGCGTTCTATGACTAACTCTGTCACCACCAAACGCGCCGTCATTCTTAACGCGATTGCCATTACTACTGCGCTTGCTGTTATTTCTGGCTACTCCCCTTTGCACCAGTTTCCTCTGAATCAGGTGCAATCACTGTTACAGTCTAATCCGCTATTTAACCTAACTTCTGGGCGATAAGTACTACCGTCATTAGTTGCACTGGTCATTGGTTTTTCATCACCCATCACCGACAAAGAACAAATGACGAATAGCAAACAACCGATTTATTGTGGAAATAACTGAGTCGGTAGGGGTGCATGGTGCGCTTAAAGCTGTGGCAGTGGTTGGTTTTGAGTCTTCCCCTGGTTTCGATCGGGGGATTTCTGATGATTTCCGCTGGGGTACAGATTCACGACTGGGGAATCAACTGGATCTGGGCAGTGATTACAGTCATGCTGGTGATTTGGCGGTTGCTGCTGGTACAGTGGACTCGACCCGCTCTAGAGCAAATGCGCTCGGTGATGGAGGAAGTCACCGAAGAACTGGAAACCACAGTCGCAACTACTACACCGTCTTTTAGCGGCAGTGCAACTCAGCAAGTAGAAGCAGTGCTTCAACAAGTGTCGGAGGCTGCGCGTCAGGATCCCCCTATTTGGGAAGATTGGTCAGTGTTTTGGCAACGGTGTCAGGAATTAATGGTTGAGATCGCCGAAATTTACCATCCTGATGTCAAGCATCCCTATTTGAATATCTACGTTCCCCAAGCCTATACGCTGATTCGCGGCACATTAAACGATCTGGATCAGTGGATGGATAAATTGGCTCCCGTCTTGAATCAGGTTACAGTTGCTCAGGCGGTGCAAGCATATGTCGTATATCGTAAACTGGAACCCTCCGCCCGCAAACTCTTACAGGTATGGAACTGGGCACAGTGGTTACTGAATCCGGCAGCGGCAGTGGCAAAACGGGCGACCCAACGCTACAGCAATCAGGCCACTCAGCAACTACTGGTGAATTTAGCTCAGTTGTTAAAAGAAGCAGCCTTAAGGAATCTCTGTCGTCAGGCGATCGCTCTGTATAGTGGTCAACTGGCCGTTCCGGAGACTTCAGAGACAGCGATCGCTGCTGCCCCTCTCCCCACTGCCAAAACTCAAACCTTGCGAGACATCCTGTCTCAGGTAGAACCTGCAGAAACGCTAGAGCAGAAACCGGTCAATATTTTGCTGGTCGGTCGAACGGGAGCGGGAAAAAGTAGTTTAATCAATACTCTATTTGTGGCACGCCGGGCAGAGGTCAATGTGTTGCCCAGTACAGATGTGATTCGAGATTATCACTGGCAGGCTGAAACGGGAGAATCTCTAACCTTATGGGATTCTCCAGGATACGAACAGGCTAACCGTCAGGAGTTGCGGGAGCAGGTGTTGGAGGGGGCCAGCCAATCGGATTTACTGCTGTTAGTCACCCCAGCCCTGGATCCAGCCTTGCAGATGGATGTGGACTTTTTGCAGGATGTGAAATCTGAAATTCCTGACTTGCCGACAATCGTCGTGGTTACTCAGGTTGATCGTTTGCGTCCCATCCGCGAATGGAACCCTCCCTACGACTGGGAATGGGGCGATCGTCCGAAAGAAATTGCGATTCGGGAAGCTACCACACATCGGGCAGAGGCATTTCAGGAATTTACCGATCTGGTGCTGCCCCTGGTCACCTGGGATGCTGAAACCGGACGGTCTGCTTGGGGAGCCGATGCCTTATCCCTAGCTCTGGTAGAGGCGATCACGCCTACCAAACAACTCCGGTTAGCCCGCTTCTTACGGAATCTGGAGGCTCGTACTGTGGCCGCTGCTAAGATCATTGACCACTATACCTTCCAGATGGCAACTACACAGGGGTTGGCAACCTTACTCAAAAGTCCAGTACTTTCCTTCATTTCTACTCTGACCACGGGAACCCCAATCCTGGGTCGGCTTCTGACTGAGCAAATTCCCGTAGAGCAATTGCCCGTCGTGATCGGCAAACTGCAAATGGCCTATGATTTGTTTTCTCTGCTCAGCCAGGACAATGCCAAAATGCCTAACTTTGACCTGTTAACACTCTGGCCGTTGCTTTTAGACAATTCTGCCTTGTCCGATCGCAATGCCTGGGCTTTTGGTCATGCCATCATCGAATACTGGACACAATCCCTGACTCTGGAGCAATTCCGGGAGCGATTCCACTATTATCTGGATCAAAAGAAAGCTATAACAATTTCTAAATAAAATGATCCGAAAACCCTTCTCCCCAGGGAGAAGGGTTGGAATGAGAGAAAAGGATCTCATATCGCGTAAACGCCTAAGGGTAAATGACAGCCTACCTGGTCTGTTCGCCTTGCAAATCCGTTTTACAAATCTTCAAAATTCGCTGATCCATTTCGCTCAATTGGTCAATCTTGTGGAAGCCTTGTAACCCAATAGGAGCCATGACAGAATTGCCCCCTGCTGCAACTGTTGTGTTGCGTTCTAGAGCGATCGCAAAAGGATTGGTTGAGCGATCATAACTATTGGTTACGGTTAGTGCGAGTTGATTTCCCTGAAAGGAACCGCTGGCACAATCAAAGGAAGAACTAGGCATGTACAATGCTCCAACGACCTTCCCTTGCTTGGACTCAAAAACAAAGTATCCTTTGCCAATTTCATTCGGTTTGGGTGATTCACCATATAAATACACACCATCGGGCAGACTCTGATTCAGTTGAGCTACCGATCGGGCAGCAATCAGAGAAGCTGACTTTGCAGTCTTAACAGAAGATTCAGCACTGTTGGCTAGGAGTAGCAACCCTATTGAGGCGATACTGATACAAGCAAGGGTAATGCTAAGCAGGGCAGCATCGACTGAAATTCCTGCTTGTAAACGGACTCTGCCTTCCGAATCAATCATGATAAAAACTCCACCCACACTGGACAATAAATAAAAAGTTAGACACGCAAACGATGTAAAGCTATCTAAGGAAATTTGCAGGATTCTGCGATCGCAACAAATTTCTGGAAGATTTTCACTCTACAGCTAACAAAGCTGGTTCCACCTCGTCTGATCGACCCATTTGACTGGGCGATGCAGTCTAACTAGCAAGAGAGGCTGCCAAACGGCTACAAGGAACAGCAGTGCGGTATTGGAGCGAACGTCATTGAAAGAAATTTCCTATCTTCGTCAAACCACCTTTGCTATCCCCTTGCTGTTACGTTTGGTGACAGTATTGTTTCCGGACACTCAATACTTCAAGGGCATTACAGGAGATTTCGGAAAGTTACAAAATTTTTGGTTAAACGGGTTGGGAATGCAGGAATGGGTGAGGAATCAGAAACTGGAGATCGGGAATTGGGGATTAGGAATTGGCGTAGAGACACAATTAAACCAAGTCTAGCTAGAGAGCGGTCGTTTTCCGATCAGAGCAACTTCGGTTTTGGACTTGGATAAGGTTTAATTGGCGATACGCGAAAGTTAACCCTGTCCTGTATAATGAGGAAGCTATCTCAGGGCGGATGGCGGAATTGGTAGACGCACCGCACTCAAAATGCGGCGGAGAAATCCTTGCGAGTTCGAGTCTCGCTCTGCCCATTGCAGGTACAATAATTGCTCCTCAACAAAGATCCCAAAGATCCCAGCATTTTAGCTGGTAGAGAGCTAGCTTTAGCACGATTGCAAGCGGGTGAGCAGCAGCACAATTTCATCTACAGCAGCCCGGAGGCGGGAGGCTGAGATTTTTGGGTCATTAGCAAGAATGCTGAAGGCTAAAGGGGGATATTTGGGTGGAGTTAAATAGCCTGATAGGGCAACCACTCCGGTAATCGTTCCAGTTTTGGCCTGCAAGCGTCCCTGAGCAGCGGTGCCCCGAAAGCGATCGCGCAATGTGCCGCTTACTCCTGCCACTGGCAGGGAAGCTCGAAAAATCTGGGCATTGGGAGCTTGCGCGATCGCCTGCAAAGTTTGTACTAAAACACTAGCAGTAGCTCGATTCTGATTCGCTAAGCCAGAGCCATCTACCATCCGATAATGATTGGGATTTACGCCTAAAGGGGCCAGAATTGCTTTCACGGCTGTAATTCCGCTAGCAGTCGCATCCTGAGTGTGAGGGTTTTGTAGCCTTCCCAAAGTTTTCAGTAGCGCTTCGGCATAGACGTTATTGCTGTTCTGATTTGTTTCCTTCAGCATGTCGGCCAGGGAAGGAGATTCCAGAGCCGCCAACTCGACCTCACCGGGAGGAGTCGGAGTGATTTTGACGACGGTCGATCGCGCTACATCAATTTGATGGGCCAGCAGAACACGACGAAATTTATCTACCAGATAGTTGCCAGGATTGGCGATCGAGGCCGCAACAGGTTCAGCCGCTGATCCTTCCTGCAGTTGTCCCTCCACCCGGATCAAGAAACCATCGGTGCGATCGCGGTAAACCTCCACAAACTCATCCTGCCCTTTGGCAACCGTTACAGACTGATTGACCAGACGGTGGGTTTGAGCATCTGTGGGGTCATCCCATTGCACCCGTAAAGGTTGCCCTGCTCGTTGCGGGAACAGCGTGACCCCAATCCCATTCTGATTTAGCATCAAACTATTGACGGGTGCTCCATAGCCCTGCAAAGTGTCGTCTGGATCCCAATTGGGATTGGTTGATGTTCCTTGAAAATAGGTATCATCCCCAATTAATAACGCTACCTGCCGGATGTTACGCTCTGCCAATTGTTGAGTCAGCCTGGTGAGATGAGCCGTCGTCAGGCTGGGGTCACCCCGACCGATAATTCTCAAAGTTGATAAAGAGGAACTGCGATCGTTCCCAGTGACCGTGGTGCGAATGCGGTAGTTTGCTCCTAGTTGTTGTAATGCTGCTGTCGTCGTCAACAATTTGTTATTTGAGGCGGGAATCAAGAGTCTATCTGGATTTTGGGCATACAGGGTAAAGCGACTGGTCGGAGTATCCAGGGTTTGTACCAAAATGCCCCACCGCGTGGTAGGTAGACGATTAAGCACTTCATTAATGCTGGCTGGCAACCGAATTGGACAGAGTGGAACAGGAGTTAGAATTTGTCCGACGGTGTTCTGATCTGATCGCACCTCTTGAGAGGGTTGAGCCAAAGCCACAGACGGGCGCAGAAGTAGACTGACCAACGAGATCACCGAACTCATTGCCTGGAGAAGGCACAAACAAGAGGGCAGAAGGCAGCAGAAAAACTTGCAGCGTGCGGCAATACTCATCTAAAGAGGTGTAAAGACCGATCCAAGCGATCCTACCAATTTTTCTACAATGACTTCAGATGTTATTTGTCATTCGTCATTTGTCCCTTGTCTTATCCCTACGAATGACCAATGACTAATGACTGATGGCCAATAACCCCCTACTCTCTACAGCCTATGCAACCAACCAATCCCAACCAATTTACTGAAAAGGCCTGGGAAGCGATTGTCCGCACTCCCGACATCGCCAAGCAGGCTCAGCAACAACAAATTGAATCGGAACACCTGATGAAAGCCCTATTGGAACAGGAGGGGCTGGCCACTAGTGTGTTCAACAAGCTGGGTGTGAATGTGCAGCAGTTGCGCGATCGCACTGATGAGTTCATTCGCAAACAACCAAAGATTTCTGGCGCAGGTAGCAATGTGTATCTCGGTCGCAGTCTGGATACCTTGCTGGATCGGGCCGAAAACTTCCGCAAACAATACGAAGACGAGTTCATCTCCATCGAACATATTCTGCTGGCCTATCCTCAGGACGATCGCTTTGGCAAGGCTCTGTTCGCAGAATTTAGAGTGGATGACGCTAAGCTCAAACAAGCCATTGATCAGATTCGAGGGAGTCAAAAGGTGACGGATCAAAACCCTGAAGGTAAATACGAATCCCTGGAAAAATACGGGCGCGACCTGACCCAATTTGCCCGTGATGGCAAGCTCGATCCCGTGATTGGTCGGGATGACGAGATTCGCCGCACGATTCAAATTCTGTCTCGCCGGACGAAGAATAACCCGGTACTGATTGGGGAGCCCGGTGTGGGAAAAACCGCGATCGCCGAAGGACTTGCCCAACGAATCGTCAAAGGAGATGTCCCGGAATCCCTTAAAGATCGACGCCTGATTGCTTTGGATATGGGGGCACTGATTGCCGGAGCCAAGTACCGGGGTGAGTTTGAAGAGCGGCTAAAAGCGGTGCTCAAAGAAGTTACCGAATCTCAGGGCAACATCATTCTGTTCATTGACGAAATTCATACTGTGGTCGGTGCAGGTGCCACTCAGGGTGCTATGGATGCGGGCAACTTGCTGAAGCCAATGCTGGCACGGGGTGAGTTGCGCTGTATTGGGGCTACCACGCTGGATGAGTACCGCAAGTACATTGAAAAAGATGCGGCTCTGGAACGGCGATTCCAACAAGTGTATGTGGATCAGCCCAGTGTGGAAGATACCATTTCCATCCTGCGCGGTCTAAAAGAGCGGTACGAAGTACACCACGGGGTGAAGATTTCTGACTCAGCACTGGTAGCGGCGGCAACCCTGTCTACCCGGTACATCTCCGATCGCTTCTTACCCGATAAGGCAATTGACCTGGTGGACGAAGCGGCGGCCAAATTGAAGATGGAAATCACTTCTAAGCCGGAAGAGCTGGATGAAGTCGATCGCAAAATCCTGCAACTGGAAATGGAGAAACTATCACTGCAGAAGGAAACTGATCGAGCTTCTCGCGATCGTCTGGAACGGCTGGAAAAAGAACTGGCAGATCTGAAGGAAGAACAATCTTCCCTGAATGCCCAGTGGCAAGCCGAAAAGGATGTAATTACCCACATCCAGAAGCTGAAAGAAGAGATCGACCGCGTCAATACCGAAGTTCAACAGGCCGAGCGGGATTATGACCTGAACCGGGCGGCTGAGTTGAAATATGGCAAATTAACGGATCTCAATCGTCAGTTACAGGAAGCTGAACAGAAACTAACTGCAACTCAAACCAGCGGTAAATCAATGCTGCGGGAAGAAGTGACGGAAGCAGATATTGCGGAAATCATTTCTAAATGGACAGGCATTCCGCTTAGCAAACTGGTAGAAACGGAAATGCAAAAGCTATTGCACCTGGAAGAAGAATTGCACAAGCGAGTCATCGGTCAGGATGAAGCGGTGATTGCAGTATCCGATGCAATTCAGCGATCGCGGGCAGGTCTGGCCGATCCAAATCGCCCCGTTGCCAGCTTTATCTTCCTTGGCCCGACTGGGGTAGGTAAAACTGAATTGGCAAAAGCTCTTGCCGCCTACCTATTTGATACAGAAGAGGCAATGGTGCGGATCGATATGTCTGAGTACATGGAGAAGCACGCTGTTTCTCGTCTAATTGGTGCGCCTCCTGGATACGTAGGCTATGACGAAGGAGGACAACTCACGGAAGCGATTCGTCGTCGTCCCTATGCGGTGATCTTGTTTGATGAAATTGAGAAGGCTCACCCCGATGTGTTCAACATCTTCCTACAAATCCTGGACGATGGCCGAGTCACAGACTCTCAGGGGCATACGGTGGACTTCAAGAACACGATCATCATCATGACCAGCAACATCGGTTCCCAGTACATTCTGGATCTGGCAGGAGATGACAGCCGTTACGAAGAAATGCGGAGTCGAGTCATGGAAGCCATGCGTGCCCAATTCCGTCCAGAGTTCCTCAATCGGGTGGATGAGTTTATCATCTTCCACAGTCTGACGAAGAGCGAACTGCGGAACATCGTGAAACTGCAAACCCAACGTCTGGAGCAACGGTTGAGCGATCGCAAGATGGCTCTCAAGCTGTCTGATGCGGCGATCAATTGGTTAGCTGAAGTGGGTTACGATCCCGTTTACGGTGCGCGTCCCTTGAAGCGAGCCATCCAACGAGAACTGGAAACTCAGATTGCCAAATCCATTCTGCGCGGTGAGTTTCATGATGGCGATACCATCTTTGTGGATGTCGGCGAAAACGAGCGGTTGGTCTTCAAACGCCTTCCCTCGGAAGTGATCATCACTCAATAGCCAATCCCTTCGTAGGATGGGTAGGTATACTTGAACTTACCCATCCTAAGATCCAGGTATCTGTCTGCTTATCACCTTAGCGACTGAAGTTGCGGCTATACGGAGAAAATCGCTAACACAGGTCAATGAACTACCCCGCCCTCTACCTGGGATAAAACTCCACTACGTCTTGTTTGATTTTGATGTCGTACTTTCCCAGAAAGTCATGACCCAGGAGGCCTTCAGCGGCATTGCTGGCAATCACCACATTCACATTCCGGACAGTGGCCCCATCGATCAACATCGAGTTAAGCCGTCCTGTGGGCAGCATAACGCTCCTGCCATCAGCCATGATAAATCGTCCCGTGCCGACGATCGGTACCTGTAGTGTCTGAGCCATTGATCGCGTGATCAGGCTACCTGTGGCTCCGGTATCCAGTAACATTTCAAAGGTTTGATTGCCGTTAAAGGTAACATCAATTACGGGAGTGCCCCCATCTCGACGTTTAATTCTTGCCTGGTAATAATTTTTATTGGTCGAATTAAAGGTGCGGCTACGATTACAAAGCTTGCCTAAACTGACCCGTTTTCCTGAGGAGGTAATCATATAGCAGGATTCATCCTGGGCGATCGCCACCTGTTTTTCCATAAACAGCGATGGCATGAGGGTAGCAGCCAGTGTCAATCCGGCGATCGCGGCAAACCAGACTGAATCCTTCTTCATGGTTTTCTCCATCCAATTGATACTTTCTACTCTACACAGAAACGCAGAACGTCTGGTATTCCTGGCAGGTCTTCCCCCCAAACTTTCCGGATCTGCAGATCGCTAGACAGATGAATTTAAATATTTGCATTGAGGGGTTCAGTAGGTAGACACATTGAATGAAAAATCGAGTTCTCCTGGTGTGCTTTGGTCTGCTCTTGAGTTTCGTCTGGCATAGTGGACTATGTACACCCTTGTCCCAGGCTATGACTGTAACCCAATCTCTTACTTATCCTGCCAGTCCCAAAGGTAATCAGGTTGATACCTATCACGGTACGACTGTGGCAGATCCCTACCGCTGGTTGGAAAATCCCGATTCTCCAGAGACACGGGCCTGGATTGAGGCCCAAAATAAGCTGACAGCGGAGTATTTAGCTCAGATTCCAGCCCGCGATCACATTCAGCAACGCCTGACCAAACTGTGGAACTACGAAAAATACGGCATTCCTTTCAAACAAGGCGAACGGTACTTCTATTTCAAAAACGACGGGTTACAAAATCAAAACGTGCTGTACACGCTCAAAACGCTGACCGATCGCCCCACGGTGCTCCTGGATCCCAATACCCTGTCTCCCGATGGGACGATCTCCCTCTCTGGGATCAGCGTCAGCGAAGACGGCAATCTGCTAGCTTACGGATTGTCTACTTCTGGTTCCGACTGGCAAGAGTGGAAGGTGCGCGACATTGCCACCAATACTGACCTTCCGGATCATGTGAAGTGGGTCAAGTTCTCCGGCGCCTCCTGGACCCATGACGGTAAGGGCTTCTTTTACTCCCGCTACGATGAACCTAACGAGAAAACCAAGCTGGAAGATGTGAATTATTTCCAGAAACTGTATTACCATCGTCTGGGAACGCCCCAGTCGGAAGACATTCTGATTTATGAGCGTCCGGATCACAAAGAATGGGGATTTAGCGGTGGTGTTACGGAAGATGGCCGCTATCTGATTATTTCCGTCTGGCTGGGTACGGATCCACGCAATCTGGTCTTCTACAAGGACTTGCAAACTCCTAATGCTCCAGTTGTGGAACTGATCAATACCTTTGAAGCGGAGTACAGCTTTATTGACAATGATGGCACCCGCTTCTGGTTTCGCACTGACCTGAATGCACCTCGCGGTCGGGTGATTGCCATTGATACTACGAAGGGCGATCGCGACCACTGGCAGGAACTGATTCCCGAGGCGGAAGAAACGCTGCAAGGAGTGAGTGTATTGAACAACCAATTCATTACCTCCTATCTCAAGGATGCTCGCAGTCAGATCAAAACTTTTGATCTAGATGGTCGTCTGGTGCGCGAGATCGAATTACCGGGAATTGGCTCAGCAAACGGATTTGCCGGCAAGCGCCATGACACCGAAACCTTTTACAGTTTCACCAGCTTTACCACCCCCAGCACCATTTACCGCTACGATTTGCAAACCGGCCAGAGTACTCTGTTCCGTCAACCTAAAGTCGATTTCAATCCTCAAGATTACGAAACTCATCAGGTCTTCTATCACAGCAAAGATGGCACTCAGATTCCCATGTTTATCGTGCATAAGAAGGGAATTCAATTGGATGGCACCAATCCCACCTATCTGTACGGTTATGGTGGCTTTGGTGTCTCTCTCACTCCTAGTTTTTCAGTCAGTTTGCTGGTGTGGCTGGAAATGGGAGGCGTGTATGCTTCTCCTAATCTGCGGGGTGGGGGCGAATATGGCGAGGCATGGCATCAGGCCGGTATGAAGCTGAAGAAGCAGAATGTGTTTGATGATTTTATCGCGGCTGCAGAATGGTTAATTGCGAATAAGTACACCTCTCCGGCCAAGTTAGCGATCGGCGGTGGCAGTAATGGCGGTCTTTTGGTAGCAGCCTGCATGACTCAACGGCCCGACTTATTTGGTGCGGTGCTTCCGGCTGTCGGAGTGATGGATATGCTCCGGTTCCAGAAATTCACGATCGGCTGGGCCTGGACTTCGGAATACGGCTCTCCAGACAATCCCGAAGAGTTCAAAGTGCTGTATGCCTATTCCCCATTACACAATCTCAAACCGGGTACCGTTTATCCTGCGACCCTGATTACCACTGCAGACCACGACGATCGTGTGGTTCCTGCCCATAGCTTTAAATTTGCAGCGGCTCTGCAGGCAGCTCATAAAGGAACCGCTCCCGTTCTGATTCGCATTGAAACGAAAGCCGGACACGGAGCAGGCAAACCGACCACCAAAATGATTGAAGAAGCTACCGATCGCTGGGCCTTTCTGGTGAAAACTTTGGATGTGAAACCAAACTTATAATGATGCTCCAATTAGTTTCTAAACTTCGGCATCATTGTAAAAATTTGCTCACCCAAAATCCCTCTCTCCAGAGGCAGGCTCTTTAACCAAGCCATGTATTTCTTTGGTCTGAACTATTAAAGATCGAGTGCTGAGGGTTACTACAGGTACTAACAGTAACTAGCGGGGACTGGTTCTACTGAAAATGGTTTTCCAGGCTTCTACGGTACCTTTGCCGATCACCATGTCCGTCATTGCACCATTGTCCCAGACCAAGCGAATGGTCAGGTTTCCCGGTGGAGCGTTTTTTAGAGCAGCCGCCAGTTCCGGGGAAACAACGCCATTTTCATAAGTGTACTGCTGGCTGCTAATGGCAAACCGAATCGCTTTGGGAGACTGGGTTTCACAGAAGCGACGGTAAATCGGTTCCTCGGCTGGAAACGAGAATCCCCCCCAGTAGCGACCGCCAAAGCGACGACTAAAGCCAAGGCCCTAGCCCCAGGGTCTGCGCCAAGCCGGAGCATAGCCAATTAAATCTATTCGGCAATCCGTATAGGTCGCGCGGATACCCTGCTTTGACCAGCTACTGACAAATACAAAGCTGCCCCCTGTGTCATAGTTCCGGTCATACACGATCGGGCCATCGAACAGATCTTGCACCACCTTAGACCACTCAGTGTTGGAATTTGGGCTAACCGTAACGGGCAATACTGCCGACGCTGAAGTTGTAGAACCGACTAATAACCCTAAACACAGTCCTAAGCTGGCAATTAGTTTTCTCATTTCAATACCTCCTCCAGTTACTCCGGAGGGAAGGGATACCATTTTGATTTTCGATTTTGGATGCGCAACGCCCGTCAGATTGCCTGGGTATAACAGACGCGATCGCTAGTTCCAATCTAGCGAACTACCTCCGCGATCGCTCGCTCCTTCTGTGGATCCTTGCCCTGAGCGTATTCCACCGAAAACGGCACTTCAATGTCCGGGGTAACGCCTTTTCCTTCCAAGCGCAAAGTATCATCCAGGTACACATCAGCCACTGCGAGATAAAGCAAACTGCCATCCTGCATGAGAAAGGCCCGCCCCGCGACCACGGCTCCTGGCGTTTTGGTGCCAATCACCTTGCCAATCTTGTACTGCTGAAATCCGTAGGCGAGAATTTCCTTTGCACTGCGGCTACCTTCGTTGACCAGCATAACGACGGGTTTATTCCAACTGGGTTGATAGGTCATCCGTCTGCCGTCCCTGCCAATACTGGTGAGACTGGGGCCACGGGCTGTATAGATATTCAGTGCCGTCAATGGCGCACCACCCCAACCATCGCGCAGATCCAGCACTAGCCCATCCGCATTCCACAACTTGCCATAGATCAGATCTTCTTCCAGTTGCTCCTGATACTGATCTCCGGCATAGGACCAGAGATGCACATAGCCAATCTTCTTACCATTCCGTTGAATAATTTGAGTGCTGGCTTTTTGCACATCCAGAAACAGGGTGAGCGGATCAAGTAGTTTGGGTGTAACGGTTACTTCCTGTCGAGTTGACGGATCCGCCGTTTTCTGGATCATTAATTTAACGGGTGTACCCACTTTGTCTGCAAACGATCGCACCGCTTGAAAAGGTTGTCCATCGGCGCTGAGGATTTCATCTCCAATTTGTAAACTCGCCTGTGCTGCAGGAGTTCCTTCTAAAACACCGCTAATAAATAGTTTATTATCAACTTTTTTAGTGAAAATTCCAATGCCACTATATTCTAGTTTGCCTCTGGGAAAAATATCTTTAGGAAGTTTTTGCGATTCTCGAATGCGAGGCTGAAAAATTCCCAGAAGCTGATAGTAAGCAGTTTCATCGGGAGTGTAAAAGCGAGTGTGAGAAGTTTTTAATTCCGCTAACATCTGGTTAATGACGTTGGATAATTCTTCTCGCGATCGGGTTTTGGCTGCTTGAGGGCGGTATTTTTCCTGGAGAGCCTGCCAGTCCACACCATTGAATTTGGGATCAAAAAAGTTGTCATTGACAGTTTTCCAGACCTGCTCAAACACTTTCTCTTGCGGCGAGGCCACCTTTGACAGGATGGGCACCCCGCCCCATAACCAGAGCACTGTCAGGCTACTGAAAATCAGCAGAACTAACCATTTTTTGTTGAAGCGGAAACCAGATTTTGGCAAGCGAGTCCACATAGACAATTCCAACCACTCGGAATATAAGGTGAGCAAATGTTAATTTGATTAAGTCTGGAAAAGCTGCTAATTAGTTCCCCAGTGAATTTCTTGAACCTATGCACCTGCGTGTCGCTGTTTTTACCGTACACAAACGATTTGCTTTGACCATTAGCCGGGGCACTACCGCTGAAACCACCAATATCTGGGTAGAGGTAGAACATGAAGGGATTCGAGGCTGGGGGGAAGCCTCACCGTTCTCGATCGGGGAAAATCCTCAGACAACAGAGACGATCGGGCGATCGCTGCAAAAAATTGCTCCCTTGCTGAAGGCGCTCAATCCCCTGGAACGGCAACGCATCGATCAGTTGATGCGAGATGCCCGCTTACCTTCTGCGGCCAGAGCTGCCCTGGATATGGCCCTGCACGATTGGCTGGGTAAACAGGCAGATTTACCACTCTGGAAACTGTGGGGGCTGGATCGCGATCGCATTCCCTATACCTCGGTGACGATTGGCATCAGTTCACCAGAGGAAGCGGCCCAACGGGTGAAAAATTGGCTGGGACAAGGCACGATCGCCCTGCCATTCCACGGCATTCAGGCATTGAAAGTGAAGTTGGGTAGTCCTCAAGGAATTGCTGCCGATCAGGCAATGCTGCTGGCAGTCAAACAAATGGCTCCTCACCTTTCCCAGGTTAGCGTGGATGCGAACGGCGGGTGGACATTAGAACAGGCCATCGCGATGTCTCACTGGTTAGCTGACCAGGGGGTGCAATACCTGGAACAACCGCTGGCTAAGGGTCAGGAGGGAGATCTGGTCGAACTTTACCAGCAATCCCCGTTACCGATTTTCGTGGATGAAAGCTGCTTTACCAGTTACGATATTTTGCCGCTCAGCGATCGGGTTCACGGTATTAATATCAAATTAATGAAGTCAGGCGGCTTATCGGAAGCACTACGGATGATTCATACCGCCCGTGCCTGTGGCTTAAAAGTAATGTTTGGCTGCTACTCCGATAGCACTCTGGCCAATACAGCCCTGGCTCATCTCTCTCCCCTGGCCGATTACGTTGATCTGGATAGCCACCTGAATCTGGTGGATGATCCCTTTACGGGGGCCAATTTTCAACAGGGGCGGGTCGTTCCGACCACTCAACCGGGACTGGGAGTGAGTCGCGGATATATCCAATCCTGATTATCCATGATGAAAGTTATTATGTCGGTAGGTTTTCTCGGTATAGCCGCGACTTCAATCGCCAGGGTAACTAAATATGCAAGCGTTCATTGTTTCTGCATTGTGATGCCGTACAGTGAGTATCGTGATATCCTCCCAGCGCTGACCTTTTAGGTACAGTGCGGTGCTTCCCGTCTAGCAGCTAATGCGGTAACAAAAGACTAAGAGAATGTTTGTAAACCAATGTTTCGATCTCCCTAAATCCCTCTTCAAAAGGGGGACTTCAGACCTGAGGTGTGGTTCCCCCTTTTGAAGGCTGTAGCGGTTATTACCTTGATTCCTGAAAAACCAACTTCAGACCTGAGGTTCGGTTCCTCCCCTTTTGAAGGAGGAGCAGGGGGGATCAAATAAGGACAATGGTTTCAGCATAGTTGCAATCTATTTACAAACATTCTCTAATCTGATAATCCACTGCGTCATTCCTTAGCTAAAGCTTTTCAGGCTACTATGCTTAACTCCGATCAGCGACTCGCCATCCTGTTACATGAAGGCATTCGCGGTAATAAAGGCAAAACAGGATTAGCACTTTTGCGGTATAGCGAGGCGGAAGTCGTTGCCGTGATCGATCGCGACTGTGCTGGAGAGTCCCTGGTTGAATTAACCGGGATTCCCCGTACCGTTCCGATCGTTGCCTCCGTTACCGATGCTTTGCCGTACCAGCCAGATGTGCTGGCGATCGGGATTGCTCCCACCGGCGGAGCCTTACCGGATGAATGGCGATCAGAATTAAAACAGGCGATCGCGGCGGGCCTTTCCATTGCCAACGGTCTGCATACTCAGTTAATGGCGGATCCAGAATTCAGTGCCTTGGTGCAACCCGGACAATGGCTGTGGGATATGCGCCAGGAACCGCCCGGTCTGCCGGTGGGTACAGGACAGGCCAGCAAACTATCTTGCCTGCGGGTACTGACGGTAGGAACCGACATGGCGATCGGCAAAATGTCCACCAGTCTGCAACTCCATCAAGCGGCTCGACAGCGAGGATTACGGTCAAAATTCCTGGCCACCGGGCAGGCAGGATTGATGATCGCCGGAGATGGAATTGCCCTGGATGCGATTCGGGTAGACTTTGCCTCTGGTGCGGTAGAACAAATGGTGATGCAATTTGGCCCTGACTTTGACATTTTGCACATTGAGGGCCAGGGTTCCTTAATCAATCCCTCGTCTACCGCCACCCTGCCTTTAATTCGCGGTAGCCAGCCCACGCATCTGATCTTGGTGCATCGGGCCGGACAAACTCATTTATCCCGGCTGCCTGAGATTGCCATCCCTCCCCTGCGCGAGGTGGTTCATCTCTACGAAACTGTCGCCACAGCAGGAGGAGCCTTTCCCTCAGCAAAAGTCGCCGCGATCGCCCTGAATACCCATCACCTGAATGAATTCGCTGCTGAACAGGCGATTGAACAGACGGCGATCGCCACGGGTCTGCCCTGTACCGATCCAGTGCGCTATGGAGCCGAGAAATTAATAGAGGCGATTATTTGAAATCAGATGATGGGGGATTGTCCTTTATTCTCTGTCTTTTGTGGACAACTCTGATTCATGGCTGATGACGCATGACCCAGGGCTACTGACCAAAGTTTTCCTGGAATAAGGTAAAGTCTGGTTCTGAGAACTCTAAATGACTCTCCCGCATGACGCTCACCCTATTCCTGCAAAATATTCTGAATGGTCTGTCGATCGGCGGTGTTTATGCCATCTTTGCGCTGGGTTATACGCTGGTGTTTTCCATCCTGGGCATTATCAACTTTGCCCACGGTGCAGTGTTTACATTAGGAGCCTACTTCACCTACTTCCTGATGGGTGGGGCGACTGGCTTTAATGGCTTGCTAGCCAATGCCAAATTGCCCTTCAGCCTGCCCTTCGGGTTGGCAACCCTGGTGAGTGGAGTGCTGGCCGGATTGGTAGGAGTGGCGATCGAGCGACTGGCCTTTCGTCCTCTGCGTCGTCGGGGGTCCGATCCCTTGCTGACGGTAGTTTCTAGCCTGGGTGTGGCCCTGGTGATTGTGAATGTGATTCAGTATCTGGTCGGTGCAGAAAACTACACCTTTCCGGCAGGAGCCTTTGGCAATTTGCCCCCAGCGGTTAACTTTGGCACGGCTGAAAATCCTATTCCCATTCGGACTGTGCAAATTGTGATCTTTCTAGTTTCGGGGGTGATGCTGGCGATTCTCACCTACTTAATCAACGGCACCAAGTACGGTAAGGCCATGCGGGCCGTGGCGGAAGATGCCACCACCTCCAGCCTGCTGGGAATCGATCCCGATCGCTTCATTGTGCTGACCTTTTTTGTCAGCAGTTTTCTCGCTGGAGTTGCCGGAACCCTGGTTGGCTCCAGTGTCAGTATTGCAGGGCCATACTTTGGCATCGGATTTGGTCTGAAAGGATTAGCCGTGATTGTCCTGGGTGGCCTGGGCAGCATTCCCGGTACTGTTGTGGGAGGACTGGTGATTGGCCTGATCGAAGCCTTTGTTCCTGGTGAGTATTCCGCTTATAAAGATGCGATCGCCTTTGGCCTCCTCTTCATCATGCTGCTGGTACGACCGCAGGGTTTGCTGGGCCGCAAAATTATCCAAAAAGTTTGATCGTCAGAGACTTCCTCTTCTTTTACGCATGCCTGGATTACTGGGACACCTTGATCCCCTTTTCTGTCAGGTCCAGTTCATGATACAAGTGCAAACTGGTGAACAGAAATTGAGATGCGATCGCGACTGCGTCAGTCGCCGCCTTATCCAGATTGCGGAAGTTATCGTACCTGCTAACTCCAATCGCAAGGGCATATCGAGCCATACTGACTGAACTAGCCTGAGGATTTCACGGTATTCCTACTAACGTAGCAATATTCTAAGCCGAGGTCATCCATGGCAGAAATCGAAAAGCTGATCGTCAAGGACGAGGGTGAGGAATTTGAGATTTACATCGAGTCGAGAGAATCCACCGAAGTTCCAGAGGATAAACCGGGATACCGGGATAATCTCCCTACCGTTGACCTGCAAAAAGTTCACAGTACGATTCGGGGTTATGCCCGATCTCGTATCGGGCATTTGTGAACTTTGGTCTTGCTGAAATCGAGGAGATGAGACTGGAACTCAATCTGAAGATAACTGGCAAAGCAGGCTTACCCGTCCTGGCGGAAACTGCAACGGAAAGATCATTTACGATCAACCTGTTACTCGATGCGATCGTGGGTGAACTAAATAACATCGTTGCGTTACTCGATGCGATCGGCGTGTGATTTGATTCGATCTGGATCAAATTCACTAACATCGCTGTGTAACTCGATGCGATCGGCGTGTTACTCACTAACATCGTCGTGTGACTCAGTAAAAGAATGATCTTTCTTGGTACGATCGCGACGTTACTGAGTAATATTGTCGCATTCATAATAAGATGTTACGTCGATCTAAGTAACGCTTCCATTTCTCTTAACTCAACCGCGATCGCACAAAGCAACATGGCGGTGTTATAGAGCGGGGCGCGATCGTGCAAAATAAGTGACCAAAACCTCAACGAAATGGCGCTTCCCGTCCTCCATCAGTTCTACGCTGGATCTGGGCAATGGTTTGACCTTAGCCGCCCATTCCATCCTGATTGCCACCCTCCGGTCTCAAATGGCTACCTACAACAGCGCCCTTTCCACACTGGATGATCTCTCCCGCCAGATCAAGGACACCGAACAACAACTGCGTAACCTGTCCGAACAAATGCTGTTAGGAGTTGCTGCCAAATATGGCAAAGACAGCAGCGAATACGGCAAAGCAAGCGGAGTTCCCAAAAGTGAACGCCGTCGCTCAACTCAGAAGAAACCAAGGGAAAGCAAAGGTGAAGTCCTGCGATCGCTGGCTATCCCTGCACCAGCCAATGGAAAAGCCTCTGAACCTGTCAACGGAAATGGCGATGGGAAAGTACTCGTTTCCTAAGCTGGATTACTGGGATGGGGAACGCACCTTCTTTGTTGAATTTTGGATTTCAGTTTTGGATTTTGGATTTTTCAGGCAGGTTGAGAGATCATAATCCGGCCAAACTCAGCTTTATGCGCTCCGGAGGGCAAAGATTTGGTCAACGGCGAGGGTGAAGGCTGGTACGATCTCGGATTGCAAGCGATCGCTGCCCCGCAACACCCTATCCTCATAGGCTCCCTCCACCCACTGACATACGGTAATTTGCTGTTCTTGCGGATCGACAATCCAGTACTCTGAGATGCATCGCGCCGCATACTCCGTCCGTTTGTGCCGATAATCCCGCATCCGATTATTCACCCCAGGACTCACCACTTCAATCACCAGTGCTGGAGGCAGCATATCTCGCGTGATGGTGCCACGAGATTTCCCTGCCAGTGAGGCTTTGGATGCTTCACTGTGCACAATCAAATCGGGCAGCCGACATCGTGCTCGCCATCCACTCACCTCAATTTCCGTTTCTTTGTAGGAAATCCTTTGAAAGGGTACATGTTTTAGCAGCTCTACAAACAGAAATCTTGTTAATTCTGAATTTTCATCTGCTTCTGGTGGCATTTCGATTAACTCTCCATCCACCAACTCATAACGACCATCGGTACCATCGTCATAGGTTAGGTATTCCTCAAAGGTAAGAATTTTAGGGTTGGGTGCCGTGGTGCGAGTCATAGCCATCTAATGTCTGAATCACATCCTGATGCAATTGTAACGGGATAACCGAGGTTATTTTGGATTGGCAAATTTGGATTTTGGACTCTCATCCACCCATCCACCCATCTACTCTTTCACTCCCCCACCCTCCCCATCTCCCCCGCTTCCTAATCCCCAGTCCCTACTCCCTACTCCCCACTTCCTCCTTACTGAATCTCCACCACAAACGAATACGGATAGCCCTTGTAATGAGAGTCCAGCATGACGGTGTAATCTCCCGGCTCGGAAATCACTTCTGACCATTGCGTGCGGTTTTCATCCAGAGCGCCAATCAAAAATTTGCTACTGGGAGAGACGATCCCCGGAAACGGCCCATCATTGCGGGTCACAGTCAGGCGTTGTTCTGGCTGAACAGTGAACAGGTAACGGTGACTGCCTGTACCAATGAAGCGATCGGTAATAGAGACAGAGGTTTCTCCGGAGCCAAGCTGGATCCGCTCGACTTTTTGATTACAGCTACTGGTGGTGCGGGATTTAGCCACCCAACCTTTGATGGGATCGGTGATTTGAAACCAGCCGTTTTGCTCCTGAGCGACCATCAAAAAGGTGCCATTCTTAAGTTGTCCGATCACATTCGCTTTCTCTGTGGTAGGAGCAGACCGAACATTGAGCGGCGGTTCAGGGTCATTGACGATCGCCATTGTCACCTTACACAATTGCACCTCTCGAACCGTAGAGGTTCTGGTTTCCTCAGACGTTACGGGCAAGATAGACGGGGTAGGGGTCGCTGGACGGGTGGGATTTACCGAAACGGAGGACGTTGGCGAGGGGCTGGGAGTTCTGGAAGGGGTGGCAGTCCGTTGAGAGGCGTGCTGCATCATGGCAAAGGCAACGCCAGCCATCACCGCCACCAGCGTTGCTCCCCCCACCATCAAGATCGAAGTTTTGCGTGTCATAGGCCATCACGCCAAACTATTCCATTGATTTGCCGCATCGTTAATTGCCTGATCTACCGATTTCTGCCCTAACATGGCCGCTTGCAAATTGCTGTAAATTGCTTTCTGCAACTGTTTACCATTCTTCATCACTGGCACCAGTACTTCTGCATCCTTCATTTGCTGGGCACTGATAATCCGTGCCTGATCCACTGGAGTGGCATTGACTGGCAGGGTGGTGAAGTAAGGATCCTTCAAGGCACTGACGGTAGAGGGCAGCACATTAGCGGTTTTGGCAAACGCAAGTTGATTGGCATCATTCGTCACATACAGCGCAAACTTTAGTGCTCCATCCGGAACATCCGTATCCTTAGGAATCACCAGATTCATTACCGCCACATTCTTTTTGCCCGTTTCACCAGTGATCTGGGGAGCGGAGGAGGAAACTTTGGCGATCGTCGGGGCATTGGTTGAAATTGTGTTCAAAAATTCTGCTCCCGATGCCAGGATGGCTGTGTTGCCTTGTTGATAGAGATCGATCGCGTGACGATGGCCTTCTGTCAGCACCTCCTTCGGCATCAGGCCATTTTTATACATATCCACCCAATACTGGAATGCTGCCTTGCCTTGAGGCGTATTGAAGGCTGCTTTGCCATTGGCATCGACCAAACTCACGCCCATCTGCACAAACGATTCCAGCACCTCTCCCGAATCTTCCGGCACCACCGTAGCAAAAAAGGCATACTTCCCAGTCTTATCCTTCACCTGCTTGGCCGTAGTTGCCAGTTCCTGATAGGTAGCTGGTGGCTGACTTACCCCAGCCTGCTTGAGGATCTCCCGGTTGTAAATGGCAACTCGCGTCGTCAGATACCAGGGCAGGCCAAAGGTTTTGCCATTCAAGGTACTGGCTTTCCAGATGTTGGGTAGGTAAAGCTGCTGTACCTCTGGAGCCACCTTGCCATCCAGTTCCATCCAGGCGTTGCGCTCGGCTAATTGAGAGGCAAACCCTGGATTTAGATTCACCACATCGGGAGCCGTCTTGGCTGATACTGCCGTTAAAATCTTGCGCTCCATATCCGTCCAGGGTACATCCACCCAGCGCACCTTCAGAGTCGGATTTTCCTGTTCAAATTTGCTAATCAGCGAGTTGAAATAGTCGGTGAATTGCGGTTGCAACTGCATCGTCCAGAATTCAATCTCTTGCTTGCCACCAGTCGTCTGCTGGCCAGTATTGGAACTGGGAATTCCCCCCATACAGCCAACCAGCCAACCCAGCAGCAAACCACAGAGGGCGAACAGCAAACTTTTTTTCCAGGAGATACGAAGCATGGGGACGGAGGGGTTAGGGATTAGGAGTGGGGAATGGGGAGTGGTGGATGGTGAATAGAAGAAAATCCCATATTAGTCATTCGTCATCAGCCATCAGCGTTCTACAGAGGACAAATGTCGCAGGACAAGGGACAATCCAGAATCCAAAATAGCACTCGCTCTCTTTCATCAATTTATTGATAATACACGTCATCCACTCCCCCTACTCCCTACTCCCTATTCCCCATTCCCCCTATCCTTCTGTGCTCCCTTTAACTCACACTTTTCCGGCAATAAGGTAAACTCCATGTGGCAGATTAAACGCTGTACGCGCTTCTGTGGAAAAACTCGCACTGTAAGGAGTCTTAATTATGTACATCGAGGAAATTATTGCCAGTGAAGTGTTAGATTCGCGGGGTAACCCGACCGTGGAAGCGCGGGTGGTGCTGGCCGATGGCTCGGAAGGAATGGCGATCGTGCCATCGGGAGCTTCTACGGGAGAAAAGGAAGCGGTGGAATTGCGAGATGGCGATCCGAAGCGTTACGGCGGCAAGGGGGTGTTGCAGGCGGTAGAGAATGTGAATCAGAAGCTGGCTCCCCAATTGCTAGATATAGATGCCACCGATCAGCGGGCGATCGACCTAAAGATGCTGGAAATTGACGGCACGCCGAATAAAGCCAATCTAGGGGCCAATGGCATTCTGGCGGTTTCTCTAGCGGTTGCCAAGGCCGCAGCGAATTATCTAGATTTACCGCTCTATCGCTACCTGGGAGGGGTGAATGCCTGTCTGCTGCCTGTTCCCTGTATGAATGTAATCAATGGCGGCAGGCATGCGGATAACAATATTGATTTCCAGGAGTTTATGATTGCCCCTCACCATGCCCCCTCCTTTGCCGAATCGATTCGCATGGGGATGGAAACCTTTCATGCCCTCAAGTCGATTTTGCATAAGAAGGGCTACAGCACGAGTGTGGGCGACGAGGGCGGATTTGCCCCCAACCTGAAGTCCAACGAAGAGGCGATCGCGGTGATTCTGGAAGCGATCGAAAAAGCCGGATATAAACCCGGAGACGATATCTCAATCTGCCTGGATCCGGCCACCAGCGAAATGTGGAACGATGGCAAGTACCTGTTCTTCAAATCCACTCAAGAAACCAAAACTTCCGACGAAATGGTGGAACTGTGGACTTCCTGGGTCAGACAGTACCCGATCGTCTCTCTGGAAGACGGCATGAGCGAGAACGACTGGGACGGTTGGAAAAAGCTGACTGACTCGATCGGCAGTACGGTGCAACTGGTGGGCGATGACCTGTTCTGCACCAACGCCCAGATCCTGGCGGAAGGGATTAAGGCCGGAGTTGCCAACTCTGTTCTAATCAAGGTCAACCAGATCGGCACCCTGACCGAAACCCTGGACACGATCGCACTGGCCCAGAAGAACAACTACACCTATATGACCTCCCACCGTTCCGGCGAAACTGAAGACACCACGATTGCCGATCTGGCCGTGGCCACCAGCGCCGGACAAATCAAAACCGGATCCGGTTGTCGCGGTGAACGGGTCGCCAAATTCAACCAACTGTTGCGCATTGAACGCCAGTTAGGGAAAGCCGCAAAGTTTGCGGGGAAAGCAGCGTTTAAGTAGTGGGTGAGTGGGTGAGTAGGTGGATGGGTAAAGGAGTGAAGGAGTGAAGGAGTGGAGGAGTGAAGAGAGATTGGAGATCGTGACTCCATCACCTCTTCACCCCAACGCCTCATCACCTCTTTACTTGGTAGCCTAGAAACTGACGATCTGTTGGAACTTTTAATATGCGACTACTTCACACCATGCTGCGGGTGGGCAACCTGGAGCGATCGCTGGACTTCTACTGCAACCTCTTGGGCATGAAGCTGTTGCGCCGGAAGGATTATCCCGGTGGCGAATTCACCCTAGCCTTTGTTGGCTATGGGGATGAATCCGACCACACGGTTTTGGAGTTGACCTATAACTGGGGCACCGATCACTACGACCTGGGCACAGGGTATGGTCACATTGCCCTCGGTGTGGATGACATTTATGCTACCTGCGAACAAATCAAAGCTCAGGGCGGCAAAGTTACCCGTGAACCTGGCCCCATGAAACATGGCTCTACGGTGATCGCCTTCATTGAAGACCCCGACGGTTACAAAGTGGAACTGATTCAACTGGGCACTCAGGGATCGGCGCAAGAGCAAGCGTCTACTATCCACCTCTGAGTGAGTTAAATTTGAGCAGTCTTGTTACAGCAAGTCTGTTTCGAATTGGGCTGAGGAACGATCGCGTGAAGAAATTGTTTCAGTATTTTGGCAGTCTCGGACTCCTGCAATTGACTCTTCTCACCACCCCCACCTCCGCCACTCCTCCTTCAACTTCCCCCTCCTCTCCCTCCCCCCCCTCCCCCGATCCCCTCACCCAGGAC